>JBAZSS010000051.1:0-2711 GCA_041662285.1 Parcubacteria group bacterium | reverse complement strand
GCGCGCGACGGCGTGAAAACAGTTCCGGTGGTTTTTGGTGAAGAAAAAGGTCGACTAATTGTGGCCTCAGGAATTTTCCTATCCTTCGTGTTGAGTGTTTTTTTCATCAATGAATCCAGACTGTTTTGGTGGGCGATTTTATTTGGCAGTCTTTCTTATTTCACGATGATCAACAAAAAAATCCACCCCAGAAGTGTCTTTTGGTGGATTTTGCCCTTGGTTGCTGTGTATGGTCTCATTGCAGTGAAAGTGGTTTTCGGGTTGACTTTTTAGGGGATTTTATAGCAATTCCACCAACTTCTTCCAATCCTCCAAGCTCAATTCCTGCGCTCTTTGGTTTTTGGAAATCCCAATTTGCTTCAACTTCTCCTCCGCAAAAGATTTTTCTAATTTTAAGCTCGTAGAAAGATTATTGACCAGCGTTTTTCTTTTAGCAGAAAATCCAGCCTTAACAATTCTAAAAAACTTTTTCACGTCTTCTTTGTTTCTTGCCTCGCCCGCCGACTTGTCTGCCGTAGTTTCAACGAAGGTGGAAGCCTCGGCGTAGGTGGGTCTTTCCTTCTTTGTAATGCGGATAACTGCACTATCCACTTCCGGCACAGGTGAAAAAGCTTTTGCCGGAACAGTGAAAAGCAGTTCGGCATCGGCATAGTATTGCACAGAAAGCGCTAGAATGCTCATTTTTCCCGCCTTGGCACAAATCCGCTCCGCCACTTCTTTTTGCACCATCAGAATCATCTCAGTTGGTGGATATTTTGTTTCCAAAAACAACCGAATAATCGGCGAGGTGATGTAATAGGGAATATT
This sequence comes from Parcubacteria group bacterium, assembly GCA_041662285.1. GTDB lineage: Bacteria > Patescibacteriota > Minisyncoccia > Moranbacterales > UBA2206 > UBA2206. The sequence continues at coordinate 1,904 of JBAZSS010000051.1, read as the reverse complement.
GGCAATGACTTTGTAGGATGGAATTTCCTCTTCTCCCTTCGGGAGAGGATGTCTCGTACTCGAGACAGGTGAGGGCAAGGGTGAAATATCATCTGCCAACTTATGAATAATCTCGGGCCTTAAATTCTCAATCAATTCTGGCAAATTAATCTCCAAAATATCACCAATAATTATGGTATTTTTTTTATAATTTGAAATTTTATAATTTAAATTTGATTTTAAATTTATAATTTCAAACTTCAAATTGGCAGCTGTTTTTTTCGCCAACTCCTCATCTGTCTCAATAGCAATCACTTTTCCAGCCAGTCGCGCCAACTCTTTCGTCAGCACTCCTTCTCCCGGACCAACCTCAATCACAAAATCATCCCCACTCAAATTAGCAGACTGAATAATCCGATCTAAAACCGCCTTGTCTCTGAGAAAATTTTGACCTAATTTTGTTGGCATAATGTTAGTTTAAAACTTCTTCCACTTTGACCCCGATCACTCCTGCGCCAAGCGAGGCAATTTTGGCGAAAGCCACCTTGTCAAGATCAATAATCCGACCTTTGCCTTGGGGGCCATAATCATTAATTTGAACAATGACTGATTTGCCGTTGGCAGTATTGGTGACGCGAGCATAATTTCCTCGGGCAATGGTGGTGCTGGCGGCAAATAACCCACCCTTCCATGCATACCAAGTTCCTTGTCCCTTCTTAGCGGTACCAGTTTTGACATAGGTTCCTTGAGTAACAACTTCAGTCACGGGCTCTTTGGTGATATTTTTTTCCAAAACGACCCGGGAAACTTCTTTCCCATCACGGTAGGTGATTTTATATTTTACTTCACGGATGCCTTTTTGTCCAGTAATTTCAGTCTTTTTTTCTCTCCAACCTAATTTGCTATCAGTTTTCTCAGTAATCTTAAAGGGAATGTCCTCGGGGATGATTTTTTCTTCCACATTGATGCGCGTGACAGTAATTTCGAGGTTATTTGTGAGCGGGTTGTTTTTGTCCGGGTTGGTTTTGTCTAGCCGTCCCAGCGTGACATCGTTTTCATTCAAGGCTAGTACGAGATTATCAGCAAGGGTGTAATTTTCAATTTTTTTGCCATCAACGAGAATTTTTATCTTGACTGCTCGACGAATCTTGATGTTTGTTCCCGGAAAGAGTGGGCTGGATTTGTCCGGCAAAATTTCATCATGCTCAGAAAGGGTGATTTTTTGCTCCACGAGAAAGTTATCCACAGTCTGCGCACTGTTCATTAGGCTTGATCTAAGCCCATTATCGGAAAGAGTGACTAATTTTGGGCTATTCTCAAAAAGTAATTCTCTTTTTTGGGAATGGAAAAAGAGTTTCCATAAAATTATAATTATTAAAGAGAAAAGAAGGAATTTTAATGAAGTTTTTAGTGTTTTCGAGGGCATTAAATTTGAAATTTGATAATTTTAAATTTTAATTCAAGGCTAAATGATAAAATTTAAAATTATCAAATTTAGTTATTTAAAATTCATTTTAAATTTAAAATTTCTAATTTCAAATTTACGTGACTATTCACTCTTAAATCGATATTGAATTGCCTCGGCAATATGATTGGGCAAAATATTTTCCGCTTCTTCGAGATCGGCAATAGTGCGGGCAACTTTAATTATGCGAAAATAGGCCCTAGCGCTGAGATAAAAGCGCGAGAGGGCATTTTTCATCAGCTCTGCGCCAGCTTCATCTAATTGGCAATACTTTTTGATTTGTTCACTTTCCATTTCGCTGTTAGCGACTATTTTTGAGTCCAAAAAGCGCTCCTTTTGAATTCTTCTGGCTTTTTCGACGCGCATTCTGATGCTTTCAGAACACTCTTGTTGGCTATCTTCGGAAAGCTTTTCAAATTTTAGTCTCGGTACTTCGATGTGGAGATCGATGCGATCAAGG
>JBAZSS010000050.1:0-4027 GCA_041662285.1 Parcubacteria group bacterium | reverse complement strand
TTCGAAGTGGCGGTTTATTTTTCTCCATATATCTCGCTTGCACCGCTGAAGTCTGACTTCGCATAGACAATTTTTCTTCACCATCTTTTGCATCAAGAAAAAAAGTATCTTGCATATCGCGCGCTGGATGATCTTTAGGAATATTTAGGGCATCAAAATTATACCAGCCAGTTTCCACCTCCGGTCCATCAGCAATTTCATATCCCATCGAAACAAAAATGTCCTCAATGTCACGACGAACCAGTGAAATTGGATTCCAATGTCCCAAACTTTTTTTCTTGCCTGGAATTGTCACATCGATCTTTTCTTTCTCAGCGTCAAAAGAATTTTCGGAAATTTCCTCACGCTTGTTTTTTATTATCTCCCAAATCTGATTTTTAGTATTATTCGCCAATTCTCCAATTTGTTTTTTTTCCTCCGGACTCAAATCTTTGAGACTTTTCAAAATTCCGATAAATTCACTTTTTCGGCCAGTGTATTTTTTTTCCAATTCAAAAAGAGCCTCGTCGCTCGGCTTGATTTTCTCAATTTCCGCCAAAAACTGCTTCTTTAAATTTTCAATTTTTTCTTTGAGCATAGTATTATTTTACATTTAAATTTAAAAAAAGTCAAAAAAACAGCGTCCACAAACACTGCTTTGTCATCCTGAGCGAAGTAAAATTACGCTAGTGATTTTACGTAGTCGAAGGATCTGCGTAGATTCTTCGACTTCCCATTCGACTCGTTGCACTCGCTCAGGGTTCGCTCAGAATGACAATGGAAAAGGCGTGCTATAAAAAATACAATAATATTTTTTACATCCCCATTTTTTGTTTCGCCATGCGATATTGCTCTTCGGTGATTTGACCGGAAGCTTTCATTTGCTCCATAGCCGAAAGAAGTTTGCTACGATTCTCTGGCTTAAAGGCTTCGGCCATCAATTTTTGTTGTTCCTGTGGGCTCATTTTGGCAATTTTTTTCATGGCCACTTTTTGCATCATGTTTACCGCAGTTGAACTAACTTTTGCTTTAGCTTTTTTTAATGGATTCCACATATATCATGTAGCATGCAACATGAAACATATAACAAAGAAAAGGGAAATATTACTTATTCTTTAATTTTGTTTCATGCTATATGTTTTATGTTTTATGATTTAGTTTGTAATTTATAACTAGTCACGAGTAGTGCGGAGGCGATGAAAATTGAGGAGTATGTTCCAAAAGTCACGCCCACCAAAAGCGCTAGAGAAAAATATTTGATTGACTCTCCGCCGAAAATATAAATTGAAAGCAGGGTGATGATAACAGTCAGTGATGTGTTAATGGAACGCACCAGAGTTTCATTTAAGCTTCGATTGACCACTTCTGGAAAAGTTTCCTTGGAGGAACTACGAAGCAAATTTTCTCGTGTTCGGTCATACACCACAATCGTGTCATGCACGGAAAAACCAAGAATGGTTAGAAGGGCTGCCACAAACGGAATACCAATTTCTACCCCATAAAAATGTCCGAGAACTGAAAAAACTCCCGCTGTGATTAGAATATCATGCACAAGAGCAATGATTGCCCCCATCCCATATTTCCAAGAAGGTACCGGACGAGAAACTTTGCGAAAAGCCCAGGCGATATAGGTCATAATTCCCACTACGGCCCAAAAAATTGACCAGAGCGACTTGCTTTTCAGCTCTTTGGAAATAGTACTATTAGCATAATCAGTTCGAAGTTCCTTAGACTCAGGATATTTTTCTTTCAAAGTTTTCAAAACTTCTTGATTGGTTTTATCATCTTCTGGTACATAACGGAAAAGAACAGAACTGTTTTCTGTGGCTTGCAAAGAAAGACTTTTCAAGTTCAAATTTTTGAGATTTTCTTCAACTTCCGAATTACTTGGCAAACTTTTTTCAAATTGCACTTCCATCAGTGTTCCGCCAGTAAAATCGATTCCTAATTTTAGTCCCCAAGCCGAAAGACTGGCGACGCATAATACTGTAAGTACTATTGAAAAACCGTAAGCGTATTTTGTTTTAGAAATAATATTTAACATAAAAAAATGTAAAAATTTAAATGTCAAAATTCAAAACCACAACTAAAATCTTAAAAGTTTTTATTTTTGAGATGTAACTTTGAGATTTGAGTTTTGAATTTTGAGTTTGTTTACTCCAATTAACCACAACTTATCCTCCAACCACTTCCCCATCACAAATCGCAAGATTGTTCGGGTGATGACCACCGCCGTAAACATCGAAACAATCACTCCGATAATCAGCGTCACGGCGAAACCCTTCACGAATCCTGTTCCCATTTCAATCAAAATAAAAGCGGTAATGATGGATGACATATTACCATCGCGAATAGAAGTCCAAGCGCGCTTGAAACCTTCTTCGATCGCACTCAAAACATCCCGCCCTTTTCTAATTTCCTCCTTTGTTCTTTCAAAAATCAAAATATTAGCATCCACCGCCATTCCAATTGAAAGCACAAAACCAGCAATTCCCGGAAGTGTGAGGGTAATTTGCCATGGCGAAAATCCAGATAATTTGAAAATTGAAATCATTAGAGCTGAATAGATGATAAGCGAGAAAGAAGCTACTAATCCCAAAAATCGATAGAATAAAAGCATAAAGATAATCACCAGAATCATTCCAATAATTCCTGCCTTCAAACTTTTTTCCAAAGATATTTTTCCTAAAGATGCATCTACGCCTATTTGATTTATTGGTTGATTAATTGGCACTGGCAATGCACCTTCATTGAGTCTTTTTACCAAAGCATTAGCTTCGGTCGTGGTATAACTGCCAGTAATTTGCGCTTTGCCATTAGGAATTTCAGAATTAACTGTTGGATTAGTTATAATTTCTCCATCAATCAAAATTGCCACCCGTTTTCCAATGTTTCGTTTAGTTATTTCAGCAAAAAGTTTTGTGCCTTCTTCGTCAAATTCTAAATCAATCACTGGCTCTGTAAGGCCTTGATTTTGAAAACCAACGCTAGCGCTTTTCAAGTTTTTCCCCGTAAGTCCCGTAGCCACAACTTCTATTTTTGGTTCTGGTTGAACTTTTTTGGCAATCAAAATGTGAGCGCTCTTAAATTCTTGATTTTCTCCTTCGCCTTTCACTTCGATTCTTTTGATTATATGCCAGCCAAATTGCGTTTCTACCAGCTCTTTGTATATTTCACCATCTTTCAAGCCCTTATCAAAAATAACCGCTTCATATTCCGGAACAAACATTCCTTTTTTGACAAAATCATATTCTCCGCCCTTTTCTTTTGAACCATGATCTTCACTATTTTCCTTGGCAAGTTTTGCAAAATCTTCACCAGCCAAAGCTTTTTTCAAAATCCCTTCCGCTTTCTTTTTGGCCGTTTCATTAGTTTTATTCAAAATATCTTCCGGAATTTTTTCTACCACAGTTTCTTTTTCCTCCTTAAATTCCAAAAATGGCATTTCTCCAATTCTTTTTTTCGCTTCATTAATATCTTTTATTCCAGCAAGTTCCACAATCAATCTTTGTTCGTCGCCTGATTTAGTGGTATAAATGACTGGTTCAGCCACACCAAAAGCGTTGATTTTTCTCTCGACTGCATCTTGCATGGCTTGCATTGCCTCTTTTTGCTTTGATGGATCAACTTGGCTCAAGTCAGCCTTATATTCCAAATGAATTCCGCCCTGCAAATCCAAACCTAAATTAATTTTTGGCTTGTTAAAGAAATCATAAAGTTTTGGGATTTTGGAAACCGCCTGCGGATAGGAAATCAGTCCGGCCAAAATTGCCAGAATTATCACCGCTCCAAATTTTAGTCTAAGTTTTTGTCTAACATTCATATTCTTTATTTTACACAAACCTTATTAAATTGCAATCTTTGTATTATTTCCCACAACATTTTTTATACTTCTTCTAGTGTGGCAAATGCCACAGGGGTTTTGGAGGCTGGAAAATTATCCAGTCGATTTTTCCCGCATGCTCGTCTGCGAGGATGCGCAACCGGATGTATTGATGTTTCCCGGTTGTGATTATCCCTCGTAGGCGAGTAGGCGAATTACTATTTT
>JBAZSS010000049.1:0-4104 GCA_041662285.1 Parcubacteria group bacterium | reverse complement strand
TTCTAATTGGAGCATTTTTGGGAACCCTGAGTAGCTGGTTTGCAATCAGAAAATATCTCAAAATTTAGGCATTTGACAAGTTTGAAAAAAGTCATCAGGGGAATCACTTGATGGCTTTTTGTTTTTTTGACGGGAGAGCGGATTGGGGGTAAAATAGAATAACTGTAATTAAAAACCAGCGAGGGATATAAATAATACTAAAAAAGAAACTATGAAAATCATTTTAGGAATTGCCGGAGAGATTGCCAGTGGCAAGGGAACGGTAGCAAAGCATATCGAAGAAAAGCACAGTGGCAGTTCGCATCGTTTTTCCACGGCATTGCGTGATGTGGCAAGAAGAATGCACTTGGAGGAAAGTCGGGAAAATCTGCAAAAAATCTCGACGATTTTTCGAGCGAATTTCAATGATGACATTTTGTCAATGGTGGTTTGTCGGGATGCGGAGGCGGACACTCATCAGGTGATGGCGATTGACGGTGTGCGTCGCATAGAAGATATAAAGTATCTGAAAAGCTTGGAAGGGTTCAAGTTGATTTATATCGAAGCTAATATTGATATTCGTTATCATCGAATTGTAAATCGACGTGAAAATACTGATGACGCGCACAAGCCTTATTCTGAATTCATAGCTGATCACACACGCGAAGCCGAATCACAAATTAAGGATTTGAAAAACTATGCTGATTTTGTGGTTAATAATGAAGGTACTTTTTTGGAATTGTATCATCAGGTAGATAAAATAATTAAAGATTTGGGGGATCAGAAATAATATGCATCAATTTGATATTCAGTATAAGGAAGCGCTTCGGAAAATAATGAACGAAGGCAGTGAGGAGTTTAACGAGAGAACTGGCCATAGTGTTATGGTTCTTCCTGGCGTAACTTTTGAGATTGAAGAAACTTTCCCCTTGTTAACGCTTAGAAAAATCCCTACCAAGCTATTTATCGCAGAACAGATTTGGTTTATTTCAGGGAGTGATGATATTGATGAGTTTGAAGAATTGGGAAGGCATTTGAAAGCTGCTTGGGGAGATTTTCGGGAAAGTGATGGAAAGGTGGCTGCAGCTTATGGTGACAGGATGCGTAAGCATTTTGGGAGAGATCAGCTTAAGGATTTAGTTGAGCACCTAACAAAGGAAAGGGGTTCTCGTCACGGAGTAGTTGTGTTTTGGGACCCGGCGGATGATGGGCTAGGAACAGGCACAAAAAAGAAGAATGTTCCTTGCCCGTATACTTTTACTGTTAATATTATTGATAATAAGCTGCATTTTCATATTATAATCAGATCAAATGATATGATGCTTGGTTGCCCTCATGATATGGCTGGTTTTGCTTTGATGCAAGCGATTTTGGCGGGAAAAGTAGGGGCGGGTGTTGGCAAAATGACCTATTCAATCAGTAACGCGCATATCTATGACATTCATTATGACCAGGCGAGAGAAATAATTGAGAGAGAAAATGATCATAAGCCGATTTTATTTGAGGCACAAGAAAACTATTTCGACAGAGCGGAAAAAGGCGACGCAACATTGCTGGAAGAAATTTTTGAAAAATTAAACAGCCAATATAACCCGCTCCCTCCAATTAAAGGAATGGGGTTGGTTTTATAATATTATGAAATTAATCATGATCATGGCTGTGACAGCTGACGGGAAAATTGCCAAAGATTCTAATCATTTTCCAGATTGGACTAGCAAGGAGGATAAACAATTTTTTGCCAAGGAATCAAAAAAAGCGGGGGTGGTGGTTATGGGTGGAAAAACTTTTGATACCTTTCCTGCTCCGCTTAAGGATAGACTAAATGTTGTTGTAACGATTGATAATGATTATCAAGATATTAAGGGAAGTGTAAAAGTTTACTATAAAAAAACGCCCAAATTTATCAAGAATAACTTAGAAAAAATGGGCTATAAAAAAGCCATTCTAGGGGGAGGAGCATTTATTAATGGTTTATTTTTGGAAGCTAAGTTGGTTGATGAAATAATTATAATTATCGCACCAAAACTTTTTGGAAAAGGGTTGGGGCTAATTGAGGGATTTGATTTTGATTACAACTTAAAATTAATTGAGACGTATAAAATAAATAATGATTCAGTATTGCTTAAATATAAAATTTTATATTAAAAATATGCCTATTCTGACCAAAAAAGAAATTTCCGAATTAATTAAGGAAAATAAAATAGAATTTGAGCCAATGTTAGACAGGTTTCAGATTCAGCCAAACTCTATCGATCTTCGTGTTGGATGGAATTTCTATATTCCTAAAACTTGGGAATATAACGAAAAAGGCCGCGTAGCAGTAAATGTTGATTCATTAAACACGGAAGTAAAAAAAGATTTATATAAAATTATTCGTTTGACGGAAGGACAATACTTTGAAATTCTGCCAGGCGAATTTATTATCGTATCCACTTTAGAAAAAATTAAACTAAATTCAGGTGATTTGATGGGCATCATATTTGCTAGAAGCTCAACTATTAGGAGGGGTCTTATTATCGAGAGTGGAACGATTGACGCACGCTATGATGGCTATCTAATGCTTCCGGTTATGAACAATACTCGCGATCAAATAATTAAAATTTATCCTGGTGAGAGAATTTGCCAAATTGTGATGCATAAGCTAAACTCAGAATTATCGACTGAAGAAGCGTCTATTCATGGCGTGTCTAAGGCAAAATATCTCTCATCTACACCCTATGGGCTTGAAGCAAGGAGTGATAGTGAAGAAGAAGTGAATTTCATAAGGGAAGGGAAATTAAAAGAATTAAAGGAAGAATTTAAGATATAGAAAAAACTATCAGAAAAGGAGAACTGAAGTGGAAAAACAAAAAAGAACGCAGTACTTTGTATATTTAGGCGGTCATCATAAAAACAATGGTGACTGGAGGGAAGAATTTAACTCTATTGCCAGGGAGATGACCAAGGGATTGGACATTGCTATTATTGGCATCAATCCGTTTGAGCGCAAGATTGACGAGACAAGCCATGAGGAAATTGTGGGACGCGATTTTTCTATTATTGCTGATCCGAGATTGACTCATATTGTGCTTAAGAGCGCTGATCCAGGTACGGTACTGAGTTATGGATCAGCATGCGAGAAAATGTTTACTTGTTTCCTCAATAAGCCCATCATCCTTATTGGTGAGCCAGAGTGCAATAAAGTTTATTCTTCCGGAGCTTGTTTTCCCGAATGGCAGCATCCGTTTGGACACGTGCTCGCTGATGCAACTGTGACAAACGTCAAGGACGCTGTTTTCTGGATAGTTGCCGGAATTATTCAGCCCAGACCAAAAGAGTCTTGGGAGGAGAGAATGAAGCAACTCTGCGAAAAACATCGATTCGGACAAAATGGTGATATTGACCCTTTCGAGGTTGATGTCGAATAATATGCCTTAGGGATAAGCGACGCGTCGCTTATCCCTAAACTAAAAAATGAAATACGTTCTTCTTTAAATAAGTAAAATTATTAAAAATAGGATGGAAGAAAAAATAAAAAATGACAATTTTGAAAAAGTTAAATATCCCTATCTTCCAGAAGGCAAGACTATCCTGTATGTTTCAGAAGATAATCTTTTTATGATGGAAGCGATGCGTATTCGGAATACCCAAAGTACCGATAAATGGCATCCAACGGGCGCCGTGATTGTCAAAGACGGGAAAATTTTAGGTGGCGGAGCTAACCAATCTGGCTTTAAGAACCCGCATCTTATTGAGGCTCATGCAAATGGCTGGTGTGTGCGAAAATGGTTCAAAGCTAAATCTGGTACGAAATATTGGCTTTGTCCGGGTTGTTCGACTAATAAGAAGCATGCTGAGAATATGGCCGTTCGCGATGCAGTTAAAAAAACTAGCGCCAAGGAAGTGATTGGGGCTGATCTCTATCTTTATGGTCATTGGTGGTGTTGCAAGGAATGTTGGGATGGTATGATTGGAGCCGGGATAAAAAATGTCTATTTAGTTCAAGATGCTTGGAATATTTTTAAATCTTAATTATAATTTTAAGATGAAGAATTTAGCAAAACCAGAAAAAAATAATTTTGATAATTTAAAAATAATATATAACGAATTTGCTAAGACAAAATTTGGCAAGGATCTTAAAAAAGA
>JBAZSS010000048.1:0-4884 GCA_041662285.1 Parcubacteria group bacterium | reverse complement strand
CAACGCTAACGCTAGGCAGGCCAGGGACACTGCACGGAATGTTCACCTATCTCTTGCAGGACGAAAAAGGCGAACCGCTACCAGTGCATTCAATTGCTTCCGGCCTAGATTATCCCGGAGTCGGTCCGCAACATTCCTACCTGAAAGATGATAAAAGAGTTGAATATGTTTCTGCCAATGACAAAGAAGCGCTGGAAGCTTTTCAGTTACTCAGTAAAACGGAAGGGATAATTCCAGCCTTGGAAAGTGCCCACGCCGTTGCCCACGCGGTCAAATTGGCAGAGAAATTGGGCAAAGACGAAATCATTATCGTCAATCTTTCCGGCCGCGGAGACAAAGACGTCGATTATGTCGGAGAAATCCTAGGTCTAAATTAACCAAAAAGCACAAGAGCGCCAAAACCAAAGCCACCCCGCCATGGAGGGGTGGTTTTGGCTCAGCTTTATTCTGGTCAAAAAATACGTTATACTGTAAATATGAAAAAACGAAAGCTTGGTACTGTTACGCTCCTGGGAATAGACTGTGTTGACATAGACAGGCTGGTTTTGGCGATGGATATTTGTCAGCAAGAATTTGAATTTGCGGATGTTAAAATTCTGACATCATTGCAATCAAATCATAAAAATGTTATTTCCATAAAACCGATAAATTCAGTGGAGGAATATTCAGCGTTTACACTTTCTAAGTTAGATAATTATGTTGACACTCCACACGTTCTTATCGTCCAATATGACGGATTCATTTTGAATTCAGGCCAATGGACTGATGAATTTTTGAAATATGACTATATTGGCGCACCTTGGCTCGTGGCAGATTGGTCGGTTAAAAATTTTGACTTTCCAAAAGAGTTGCTAGGGGAGCTTGTCGTAGGAAATGGAGGGTTTAGTTTAAGAAGTAAAAGACTCGTTTCACTTTGCGCTAAACTTTTTAAAGAAAGTATCATACAAAAATATCATCCGGAAGATGTGGCTATTGGAGTATATTACCGAAGATTATTAGAGGATAGTGGAATTAAATATGCGCCAGTGGATTTGGCTAAGCAATTTAGTTTTGAGGCAGAAACAGACGAGAATGATAAATGGGATGGCCAATTTGGCTTTCACGGTTTTAAATGGACTAACATTTCAAACTGGCTAGAAAAACATTCCGAATATATTTTGGATAAAGAGAAATGGATTATTAAGACTAAGAATTTATGAAAAACGCAATAATATTACACGGAACAGGGGATAAGCCAACTGATTTTTGGTTCCCATATCTCAAAGATGGACTGGAAAAGCGGGGCTATGAAGTTTGGCTTCCGAGTCTTCCCAACTCCGAATATCCCAATCGTGAAGAATGGATTCCATTTCTACTTGAAGGTGGAAAATTTAGCGAAGAAACAATAATCATTGGTCATTCAGCTGGCGCTCAAATAATTTTGAGTCTCTTGGAAAATATTGAAGTAAAAATCAAACAAGCTATTTTAGTTTCTGGTTATGCAAAGGCCTTGCGAAAAGCTGCGGACAGCGAAAAAAATGTTGATGAGTATGATTGGGAAGCGATAAGACCAAAATCCGAGCAGTTTATTTTTATCAACTCCGACAATGATCCTTGGACTTGTGATGATACGCAGGGAAGAATTATGTTTGATAAGCTTGGTGGAATGCAAATTGTCCTTCACGAAGGGCACATGGGATCAAATTATCATAAGCAGCCATATAAAGAATTTCCTTTGTTATTGAAATTGATTGATAAATGAGATTTGTTTGCAGTCGGTGATTTATAGTCAAAACCGTGAAAATAGATTATTTTTAGGTGTTTTTCACGGTTATATCGGTAAAACAGTGAAAAAGCGTGTAAATCGAGAACCATCCTCGACTAGCGGTAGAGCTTAAAAAGAGTTAATATTGTCAATAAATAGCAATAATTAACGTAATATTGACAAAAAAGCGTTAATAATGTATACTTATTGCATAGTATTAACGAAAAAATATGGCAATTACAAATCTAGCTAAGAAACGTATCCAAGAGCTTAAAGATGAATATGATAAGCTTCGCAAGGGCAAAGAATCACTTCTTGCCCTGCTTGATGAAGCTGAAATTCCAGAAAGTGTCTATAATTCTAATGCGATTGAAAATTCGACGCTAACTCTCAAAGAAACGGAAAAAATTCTTTTGGAAATGGAGGTTTCACGAGATGTCAGTGTGCGAGAAGTTTTTGAGGCAAAAAATTTATCCAGGGTTATTAACTATATTCGGGATAAATCCAAGGAAAAGGAAGCAGACAGAGAAATGATTTTACTTCTTCATCAAATGCTCATTGGAGGAATCAACGATGAAATCGCAGGACGCTTCAGAAAGTCTGGTGAATATGTGCGCGTTGGCACTTATATCGCACCATCTCCGGAAAAAGTTGAGGCATTCATAGAAATGGCGCTTGAGTACTATGCAAATAATTTAGATCAGTATTTTATAGATAGAATTGCTAAATTTCACTTGGACTTTGAAACCGTCCATCCCTTTTGCGATGGCAATGGAAGAATTGGTCGGGCGCTTATCAATTATCAACTTTTGAGATTTGGTTTGCCGGTTATCATTATTCGGGATAAGGAGAAGGCGGAATATTATAAGTCATTTGGAGAATATCGGACAAGTGGAAAAACAGAAACAATGGAGAAAGTGATTGTTCTTGCGCTTATGGAATCGTTGCATAAAAGAATTGCATATTTGAGAGGGGATGAGATTGTAAAATTATCAGATTATGCGAAAAAGAATAGTAAATCTGTGAATGCGCTACTTAATGCCGCTCGCCGTCAAAGCATCCAAGCTTTTAGAGAAAAAGGTGTTTGGAAAATTGGCATTGAGCATTAAAAAATGAAAAACATCACCATCAAAAAAATCAAAAGTAGCGAAGCGCCGTTTGAGCTTTTGCTTTTGGCTGATCCTTCTTCTGAGGCGGTTAATAAATATCTGAAAAAAGGGAGTTGTTTTGCTGCTTTTGAGGGTGGCGAAATCGTTGGTGTGTATATTTTGATTTCAAAAAGCACGGATATTCTGGAAATCATTAATCTTTCCGTGGCTGAAGAAAAACAAAATCGAGGTATTGGAAAATTGCTAGTAGCGGACGCAAAAAGAAGGGCAAAAAAATCCAGAGCAAAAAAGCTTCTCGTGGGCACAGGAAATTCCAGCATTAATCAGTTGGCATTCTATCAAAAGTGCGGTTTTCGAATTTCAGGGATTAAAAAAGATTTTTTCGCGAAGAACTATAAAAAACCAATTTTTGAAAATAGCATCCAATGTCGAGATATGGTTATGTTTGAGCTAGTTTTTTAATTTTTTAAATAATTTTATGATCCCACAAAAACTAAAACCCGGCGATGAAATCAGGGTGATTGCGCCCTCCCGAAGTCTGGGGCTGATTTCTCAAGCGTCGCGAGCTGGCGCTACTAAAAAATTAGAAGAGCTAGGTCTCAAGATTACTTTTTCAAAAAATGCCGAAGAGAAAGATGATTTTGCATCTTCCTCTATCGCGTCGAGAGTTGCTGATCTGCACGAAGCTTTTGCCGATAAAAATGTGAAAGGAATTTTGACTGTGATTGGCGGGTTTAATGTTAATCAGATTTTGAGTTATTTAGACTATGATTTAATTAAAAATAATCCCAAGGTGCTTTGTGGCTATTCGGATATCACTGCGCTCAGTAACGCCATCTACCACAAAACCGGATTAGTTAATTATTCTGGTCCGCACTATTCAACTTTCGGAATGCAAAAAGGTGTTGATGACATCGTGGACTATTTCAAAAAGTGTTTGATGGAAGAAGGCGCGTTTGCCGTTTTGCCATCAGCCGAGTGGAGTGATGATATGTGGTACCTTGATCAGGAAAACAGAGAGTTCGTCAAAAACGCTGGCTATCTTTTGATTAACGCTGGTGAGGCAGAGGGAAAAATTATTGGTGGAAATCTTTGCACATTAAATCTACTCCAGGGTACTCAGTTTATGCCTAGCCTGGAAGATGCAATTTTATTTTTAGAAGACGATGACATGGGGGGAAATTTATTTGATGTTGAGTTTGATCGTAACTTGCAATCTTTAATCCATCAGCCGGGTTTTTCTGGTGTGAAGGGAATTGTGATTGGTCGCTTCCAAAAGAAGGGCTATATTAGTCCGGAAAAACTGATTAAAATTATCAAAACTAAAAAAGAGTTGGAAAATATGCCAGTCATCTATGGCGTCGATTTTGGACACACCACCCCAATGATCACTTTTCCGATTGGCGGAAAAGCCACGCTGATTGCGAAAGCAGGAGATATGAAGCTGGAAATTATTGAGCATTAAAGGCCATCTTTTCAGCGAATTCTCACCTCTGCCAGAATTAAAATCGCCGAAGCGATAGTCAGGGGCAAAGCCCTGAGGATTGAAGAATAAAAACAAAACCAGATGTGTCATGCCGATTTAATCTTATTCATATTTTCTTTTTCCATTTTGCTTTTGGTGGCGATTGTTTTTGGTCGCTTAGCTCAGAAATTGGGGATGCCGAAAATTATCGGAGAACTCTTGGGAGGGATTGTTTTTGGGCCGACAATTTTGGGAACATTCTTTCCTGAAATTCAAAACTGGCTTTTTTCCTATTCTGATTCAATTTTGGTTTCCAGGGATGTTTTGATCAAATTTGGCGCGATCCTTCTGCTTTTCATTATCGGGCTAGAAGTTAACCTGTCCAAAATTAAAGAACTGAAAAAAACGATCATCTGGACAAGTATTTTTGGCTCAATTTTTCCCTTTGTCTTGGGAATGATTTCTGTTTTTCTATTCCCAAAAATCTGGAATTATCTCCCGGCCGAAAATGAATGGCTCTTGCCACTATTCATTGGAACGGCTCTGTCTATTTCTGCTTTGCCGGT
>JBAZSS010000047.1:0-5288 GCA_041662285.1 Parcubacteria group bacterium | reverse complement strand
ATTTTTAGTCATAGCTTGCATTTGTTTTTTATCCGCTCGCCCATAGCCGGTTATCGCTTGCTTGACTTGGAGGGGAGTGTAATTGGACATTCTAACATTATTTTGCCTTAATGTCAATAGAATTGCGCCTCTAGCTTGAGCAACAGTAATGATGGTTTTTTGATTTTTGAAGAAAAAGATTTCTTCGATGCCAGCTTCCTCCGGTTGATATTTCTCAATGATATTTTTCAAGTCTTTGGAAATTTCCAAAATTCGTTCGTCATCTGATTTTTCAGGACTGGTGCTAATATGACCATAAGCTAAAGGCTCTATTTTTCCATCTTTTTCGCAGAGTATTGCCCAACCAGTGGTGGCCGTGCCAGGATCAACACCTAAGATTCGCAAAGTTGATTTTGAAGTTTCTGATTTATTTTTCATATCTATATTATAGCTTAAAAGTAAAGTTTTTTGAAGAGTTGCAATTATTTATTGAACTCGGGGCGCCATTGTTTGACAGAAAGTGGTATATATGCTTTACTCTAGTGTTGAATTTGAAATAAAATAGTTTTAACATAAACTATAAAGAGCGGATTAAGAAATAATAATACTATTATTTATTAAGAAAACAGGAGGGGTGAAATGCAACTAATAAACGAATTATCAAGAAAAATTGCCGATAAAATCGTGCAGGCAATTTTAAAAAAAGAAAATCTTGTGGTATCAGGCGAAGAAGCAAATGAATTGCTGAACTGGTTTGATAACGGGTCAAATCAGTTATTGCCGGAATACTTTCAGAGGATTAAGACTGATGTCGAAAAAATATCAGGGAATGCCCTGGAAGTAGCTTCAACGCAAGAAATACAGCAGGATTTTGCTTTTCGAGTGAAGGGCACGACCGCATACCTTATATTTGGTCTAGATTGTTATGTTGTGATTGGACCATACATAACGGCCGTGGAAATGGCTAACTGATAGGAGGAGACCATATAGTAGATAGCTAAAATTAGGGGATAAGAAGCGTTTGAAAATTAAACGCTTCTTTTTTATTTTTTTAGCTTTTGCAATTTTTATCTTTCAAACAAATGATTCGCGCAAGATTAGCGCAAGGAAAATTTAAAATCACAAAGCAACTTCATATCTCGTCGCTTTGCCTTCGCCGATTTTTTTGAGTTTGTTCATTCGGAGTAATTTTTTGATAGACTCTTCGATTGTTCGATGGTTTAGTTTAGTAGCTTTTATTACATCGGCTCTTTGAAATGTTTTTTGAGAAAGAGCAAACTGCCAAACTTGAAGTTGTTTTTCTGACAAAAATTCTTCGACATTTTCTTGCGTGAGCAACTTCAAAGACAGCTCCGCTTGTTTTAGCAAAGTCTTTAGAAAAAAGATTATCCAAGGCGTGATATCTTCAGTTTTTTTCTTCCAAGTTTTTTGAGATTTGTTTAGTGCTAAATAATAATCAGCTTTATTATTCTCTACTAAACTTTCATGAGAAATGTAGGGAATAAACTCATAGCCAGTTTTCAAAAGCAAAAAATTAGTCAATATGCGTGAAGTTCGTCCATTGCCGTCTTGAAATGGATGAATAGCTAAAAATTCAAAGATAAAATTAGCAATCGTTAATAGCGAAAGGCTTTCTTTGCTAATTATTTCATTTTTTGTCCATTCAGTTAACTCTAACATTTCTTTAGCGACTAAATGAGGCGGAGTTGGATCAAAAATAATGCCAACAACTTTTCCCTTGTGATCAATCGCCTCGACTCTATTTGGTCCAAATTTATATTGTCCCTTGTGGCGTGCGTCTTTTTCTGAATATTTCAATATCTCCTGATGGAAATTTTTGATCAAGCTTTCTGAAAAATGTAAATTACGCCAAGAGTCAAAAACTTTTTTTAGTAATTCTAAATAACCCGCGACTTCTTGTTCGTCACGAGTCTTGAATTTCCGGATGCGCATTTGTTCATATAATTTTTTGACTTGCTCATCTGTTAATTTTGATCCTTCAATTCTAGTTGAGGCTCCCGAAGAGGTTATTAGCACGGATGTTTTTAGGCGTGAAATCAGCTGAGGAGACAGTTTTTCACTCAATTTCCATTGCCCCTTTATAGTATCAATAGCAGAAATCAAGCCATATATTTCGGCTGACTCAACTTGATCAAAAAGTATTCTTTTGTTTAGTTTATGCATAAAATTATCTCACATTGTTATCTATGTGAGTATATGTTAGCATATGTGAGGAAAATTTGCAAGTTATTCAAAATATTCCCATTGACTAAACATCCCAAGTTTGCTATACTGTACATATGAGTACAGTTAAAAATACCGTAAAATTAAATAAAGGCTCATATAAGCAAAGATTTGCTGAATTGGCTAAAATGGGCATTTTAGTCTTTCACTCTGACGATTTGGCTAATTTGTGGCAGATAAAAAACCCGAATACTTTGCATACTACGCTCAAGCGATATGCTAAAGAGGGGTTGATTACGCGAATTCAAAGAGGTTTGTATTCTCTTCAGCCAGCGGAAAAAATTGATCCTTTTCTTTTGGGAGTGAAAATATTGCACCGCTATGCTTATATTAGCACCGAAACAATTTTGGCTAGGAACGGAATAATTTTTCAAGAAATTCCAAAAACTTCAATCATCAGTTCTATTTCCAAAACTTTTGTTGTTGCCGGTCGAGAATACCGCTGTCGTCGTTTGGCGGATAAATATTTATATAATGACGCCGGAATTGTCTTGGAAAATGGCGTGCAGGTCGCGTCAACGGAAAGAGCGGTGGCGGATATTTTATATTTCAATCCTCGATGTTATTTTGACGGCGATCGCTTGATTGATTGGAAAAAAGTGCGTGCCATTCAAAGAGAAATTGGTTATCCACAAAATCGATAAAAATAATAATTAAAAAAACAAAAAAATGATTACCCCAACTGCAAAAGATGCTGAGCATAAGGCGTGGATGTTTCGTCTTCTAGGTGCACTATTTGATGACGCCTTTTTGTCGACAGTTTTATATTTCAAAGGTGGAACCTGTGCGGCTATGCGCGGATTTCTGGATCGATTTTCGGTAGATTTGGATTTTGATTATATTGATGAAAAAAATGAAATAAAAAAAGTCCAAGAAAAAATGGAGGAAATTTTTCAAAAACTTGGGCTGGAGATAAAAGACAAGAGTCGTAATGTCCCACAATATTTTTTGAAATATCCAACTTCTGCGGGTGGAAAAAATACTTTGAAAATCAATATATGTTTTCCTGTTCCGCAATTCAATCAATACGAAAGCGCTCAACTGGAGGAAATTGATCGTATTGTGAATTGCCAAACGAGAGAAACGATGATGGCAAATAAATTAATTGCACTTATCAATCGCTTTGAAAAAAACGGTCGCATTGCTGGGCGTGATGTGTATGATGTTCATTATTTTTTTTGGAATGGTTTTCGCTATGATGCAAAAATTATAGAAGATATAAGAAAATGTTCGGTGGAAAAATTCTTTGAGGATCTGGTGGTTTTTGTTGAGAATAAAATAACTCAAGAAATTATCGACCAAGATTTAAATATGCTTTTGTCAAATGACAATTTTCAAATGATTCGAAAAATTCTAAAACAAGAAACACTAATGATGCTGAAAGATGAATTAGCGAGGATAAAGAATAAAAAGTTATAAGCTATCAAAAACGTCTCTTATATATTTTTGTTAGTCGATAATTTAGATTTTTTATTTTTAAAAAATACAATAGCTAAGGATAATATAATTGAAGGTAGAATTAAATAGAGTAATTCAAATTTTATAACTAATAAGCCGTCTAATTGAAAAAAATATTGAGGCAGGATAGCCGAAACTTCTATTGGACGCCAAGGTAGGAAAAATCTTTGGTTGCTGAAGGGAGAAAAGAGCGCCACGCCTAGTCCGCCGTTTGTCATTGAGTCGAGCACAACATGAAGAGTGCCTATGGTGAAAAAATTTAAAAAAAGTAGCAGACCTGTTTTTGATTTTAATTTTATTTTTGGAGAAGTTAAAAAAATAAAAACAATCGACGCGATTAGTATAAAAAACAAGGAATGGCTAAATCCACGATGACCAAATAGGCTATTGTATTTAATTCCAAATTGAAAACCAATTCCATCCAAATCAAGCAGTATCGAAAAAATAATCGATAGAATAACGATTTTACGCTTATTGATTTTTTCAGCAAAACCGAAGCTAATTGGAATTGCTGTGATGGCGTGGCTAAATATTGTTGGCATTTGAATCTATAAATTATCAAAAATCTCCTCCACATCTTCTTGATCATCAAGAGTTTCCAAAAGTTTGTCGTAGCTTTCTTGGGTGGATGAGTCAATTTCGACAGTGGATTTTGGAAGGAAGGTGAGATTAGCCTGCGAAATTTCAATATTTTTTTCAGACAATTTTTCTTGCACTTTTTGCAGGTCTTGGGTTTCGGTATAAACAAAAAGTAAGCCATCTTCTATTTTAGTGTCTTTGGCGCCAGCTTCGATGGCGAGCATTTCGAGTTCGTCGGCATCTTTGCCGGATAGATCAATAGTAATTTCACCGACCTGTTCAAAATTCCACATAGAACTTCCAGCTTCACCAAATTTTCCAGAAGCTTTGGTGAGAATGCTTTTGATTTCGCTCACCGTGCGGTTTTTGTTGTCGGTGGAAGTTTTTATGAGCATCATAATATTGCCGGGGCCTTTGGCTTCATATATGATTTCAACAATTTCTGCGCCACTCATTTCACCTGTGCCTTTTTTGACTGCTTTGTCGATGTTGTCTTTGGGCATATTGAATTCCTGAGCTTTTTTCATGGCCATGCGAAGCTTGAAATTTGTGTCCGGGTTGCCACCACCTTCTCGCGCCGCGATCACAATTGGCTTGGCAAGTTTTGTGAAAATTTTGGCGCGCTTAGCGTCATTTACCCCTTTTCTTTGTTTTATTCCTGCCCAATGTGAGTGTCCTGACATATGAATGCTAATAAATTACGAATTATAAAACGAATGAATGCGAATAAAAATATATTTGAATATATTTGCCTCATTATTCGTGATTATTAGTAGTCTAGCAGTTTAGATTGCAATTTTCAAGAGGATATAATTTAGGGAAAAATTTATTTTATCCCAGCTATTTTCTAGTAGTTTGATTGACCAATGTTTTTGGTTTGATGGGGTGGTGAAAGAATAATAATTTTCCGTAGAAACAGGTTCGAATCTTGTCTCTACACCTAAAACCCTGGTGTTTTGAGGCATCAATTTTTCCGGAAAAGTTATAGCGTGCTTTGAATAAGCGAAAATTTGGCGGTCTTTTTGCTT
>JBAZSS010000046.1:0-5297 GCA_041662285.1 Parcubacteria group bacterium | reverse complement strand
CGAAAAAGGATTTTTCGTTAGTTCTGTTTCGGAAACAGTTGATCAAGCCAAACAAATTTTCTCAATTGCTCAAATAGTGCTCGCATTATTTGGAGTAGTCGCGCTCGTAGTCAGCGCCATCGGAATGTTCAACACTATGACTATTGCTCTTTTGGAAAGAACTCAAGAAATTGGTATTATGAAAACTATCGGAGCTTCTTCCTATGACATTTGGCGAATGTTCCTCACTGAATCAATGATTATTGGATTTTTCGGAGGATTCTTTGGGGTGGTGATGGGATTTATTTTGAGTAGTTTGGTCAACTATGGAATGAACTTCCTAGCTGGAATGTTTGGAGGAATCCAAGCTAATCTATTTGCCAGACCCATTTGGTTTATCGCTTTTATAATGATATTTTCCACAGTTGTAGGTGTGATTACTGGAATTTATCCAGCCAGACGAGCTGCTCGATTGAATGCTTTGGAAGCGTTAAGATATAAATAATTTATCGAATTCTTTTCTGTGGTATATTAAAAAAAGCTTCCTTAGAAAGAAGCTTTTTTTGTTGGCTATTTTTTATAAAACAGATTTAGAATTGCGCCATTATTTTCAGTTCTTGCTGTGCTCGCAAAACCGTAAATTCAATCCTATCCCCTTTTTTGTATTGATATAGAATGTCTGACAAGTTATTCTTGGTGCTTATTTCCACATTTTCAACTTTAGTTATAATATCATTTATCTTAAGTCCCGCCTTATCAGCAACTGAACCAGAAATAATTGCCAAACCTTGCTGACCAGAAGCGCTATAAATCAGTGCTCCTTGATCGGTTGATAAATTATTAGCCAGTGCTAGAGATTTATTTATCGGCAAATAATATATCCCAAGAGTTATATTTGAATCCAATGAATTATTGATAACTTTTTCCAAAATCAATTTTATCTTATTTGATGGAATTTGAAAATATTCCAAGCGTCCATTTTTCATCGCTTCGCCAGTGACACCCATCATTTTACCCGAATAATCAATAACAGGACTGCCAACGGAAAGTATTTTTTCGTTAAAGTCAGTCAAGAAAACTCCTTCAATGTTTTCCGCCTTTGAAAGTGCTTCTCCAGAAATATTGTATGAAGCATCAAAGCTACTGAGAAGTCCTGCTGTGAATTTATTTTGATATTGCGAATTATTATTACTAATGGCCACCAATTTCTCCCCAGGATCATATTCGTCTGAATTGCCAAAAGGTATGACTGGCAAATTGCTGGCAATAATTTTCAAAAAGGCTAGATTGCTCCATTTATCAATACCTAAAATTTTTGCCTCATGAACATTGCCATCATTTAATATAACTTTATAAATTCCATTTGGGATAATAGCGCCGGCGCTTGTCATAATTATCCCATCACTAGTCAATATCTCCCCGGTATTGTTCGTGCTTAAGATTAAATTATTTTTCTTATTCGTATTTTCTTGATAGGAAACAACATTTACAATAGCCGGAACAATTTGATTAGTTATTTTGTTTATCGAAGAGTCTTCTTTGACATAAACCTGTTCAGTTTTGTTGATAACCGTCACATTTTCCACGGCTTTCTTGAAGAATTTATTTTTTGAAAAAAATCGGCTGTTGGCCAAATATGGAAATGTGTAGCGATCAGCGATTATCCCACTAAGCCCAGAGATTATGATTATGCCTACGATTAGAATTGTTTTTTTAAACATAAATATTTATTTAAATTACCGGTATCCATTTAGAACTAACCAGAACCAAGCTAGTTAAAACGGAGAAAAAAATTAAATTAGCGACGAACCTTTTTTTGCTCAAAATTCGCAAGAAATAGCTTTGAATGACATCCCAAAGGACAAAATATAGTATAAGCGCAACTACGCCACTCGTCAAATAGCCAAAGGGCCAAAAACTTATCGTCCAAACAATTTCCGACATTATCATAGCGATAAGCAAACTATAAATCCAAGCCGTTTTTTTGTGAGGGTGAATTATGGAAAAATATTGGTAGCTCACAAAAAGAGTGGCGAAAAGATAAACTAGCATTAAATAGTAGAGCGGAACTAAAAAATTTAGATACAATCCATAGGCACTGGCATAAAGGAAAAAAATAGTAGAAACGGTAGCTGCCATATTCATACCTCTGGCAGTTTGATCATTTTCATATAAGCTCAAGCGATACGCACCTAACAGAGATAGGTAATACATACCCGAAGCCAAAATTATAAAGGCTTGTTGTTCATAGCGAATTGTCACTAGATAAAGAAGCGCCACCGAGGAAAGCACAAAAGAGATTGGTAAAACGGAAAATTTCCATTTTCTGCCAATTTTCCAACCTTGAAAAAACGCCATCATGAGCAAAAAAAGGATAATTAAAGGAACATGTTCATGAAAAAAAACAATGAGTTCCAAGCCAGCTAGAAACAGTAGACTATATAAAAGTGGTTGCAGTTTCAGAAACATAGTTTTTCACTCACTATTCGTTCGTGAACCGGCACTACGAATGCCGGACATGCGAATATTACTGCGCGCGCAGGCGGATTACTCATCTAGTATAGCACATAATTTCAGAATTATTTTTTCCAATCCTCAATTGTAATTTTTCGGCCAGACTTTTTGACGACTACTCTCTGTTTTTCTCGCCAACCAAATTCACGGATTATTTCGATTGGAATGGTGACACAAAGACTTTTTTTGCCCAACTTTGTGAGTTTTCTAATTTGACTCTCGTTTTGTGCGCGTTTAGCCATATTTTTATTGTTTTAATTTAGTATGTAATTCGATATGTAATTAAAATTCCAAAATTTTCCAATCAACTTTTTTCTCATTTTTAGCGTCATATTTCACTCCTTCATCTCTAATTTTGTCAGGCATTTCAAAAGAAGTATAAATAGAATCACTATTAATTCTAAAATGATCTCCTAATTTTATTACTAAGCCCCCTGTAAGCAAAGCGCCTTTTCTTTTTTTATTCTCTTCGGCGATATATTTCTGCAAGGCTTCAGCCTTAATTTTATTATCATCTTCTTGATATCCAACCGCCTTGGTGTCAAAAATTCCTATTTTTCCATCTTTGAACATCACTAAAAAATCTGGCTGGAAAGTTGATCCATTTCCATATTTAATTCCAAAATTAAGCGCCATATGCTCATTGCCATTTTGCCACCACCATAAAATTTTATCTTTGTTTTTTTCCAAAAATTCAACAAAATCTTTTTCAATTACGCTATCAAGATTCAAATAAACCTTTTTGTCATTCGGCGATTTATACAAAGCCAACTCTTTATCAAAGGGCTTATACACATTCGGATTATAATTTCTATTTTCAATAATCTCCCATTCATCATTCCACTCTTCATTTTCTTCAATTTTTTTAATTTTTTCTTTCTCCTTTATGGGCTTATAATTATCGACTGCCAAATCAATCAGTCCAGAAAACACATCAGCATTATTAAGGATAATATTTTGCGTATAAATAACTCCGAAATTATACATATCAAATCCTAAATAATTTTTAAACCATCGATAAATTGCCATACTAACAATCGGGACTGATCGCTTAGGAGCAAAATTATGGATATTATGTTTTATTATATTATGAAAAGCTCTTTCCTTGTCTTCGTCTGATAAATATGCAAAAAAATTATCACCGTACTTAATCTTTTTTTCATCCAAATAATCAAAATATTTGGCATCGATTTGCTGATTCAAAACCAATGCTTCTTTTCCGCTTAAACTACTTATATCGACTTTCTTTTTTTCAAATAATTTCTTATTTTTTTCTGCATAATTAAATTCCGCCTTGCCAATTTTAATACCAAAATAATCACAAAAAACTTTTTCTAAACTAATATAAACAGAAGATGTCACATCGCCAAAATCAATTCTTTTCCTATAATATGATCGTAATTTCAGTGGTTTATAAATCTTATTTCTTTCTACGATAATTGATTTTATGATATTTTTATTAATCCAATCTTCATCACCATCAAATTTAATCCATTTTGGATTTGAATTTGTATAAATATAGGCTCTGTTGAGATTGTCTTTTAAATAATGTTCTGCTTCTGGCATTCGCATAATCCTGCCCACTGTTTGCAATTCAAAAATCATACTCTCAATTTTTCGAAAACCCACCAAGATTTGAGCGCGTGGACAATCCCAGCCTGTATCAATGGCTTGTTTGAAAATTAAAAATTCTACCCCGCTTTCATTTGGTATAAGTTCCCAGTTTTCTTGATTAATTTTATTTTCTTTGCCAGATAACCATAAGGCTAATTTTTTGTTTTCATAAGTAATCCCTTTTTTTGCCAAAAAACTTTCCACGAAATTTTTCTTATCTTCTCCCTCATCGCTAACTGGTATTTGAATTAACACTAACGGATTTATATCCGTCCCTTCTTTTTTATAATCCTCCTTAAGTTCCAATCTTTTGCGATAAGCCATTTCCATGATTAATTCTCGAGAAGTTATTTCATCATCATCTATTTTGTTAATATTCTCATTAATAACAATTTCTTTTTTTATCATCCCCTCTTCAATTACTCTGTCTGGGGTAACTTCGACTCTTTCATTATATTCCCCCTCTTTCAAAATTGGAGTAGCGCTCATTTCTATGGTTAAGTCAGGTTTAATAATTTCATTTCGAAGCTCAAAGGCTCTTTTGGCTCCACTTTTTGAATGGCTTTCATCAATAATCAAAATTATTTTTATTCCTCTTTCTCTAGTATTGGCTATTAACTCTCGAAAGTTGGTAGTTTCTTTGTCTTTCATCAAAATGTTTTTCCACTCACCCGTCACGCTATCCTTACTGCTTAGTTTTTGCCAATTGCCAACTACAATCTCATTGGGAGCAATGGTTTTTCTAGATCCAAAAAATTCCTGTTCCAAAAGACAAACCGAGACAAAACCTCGCGTATCTTTTTTTAGGGATTCATAACTTTGAATATGTAAATTTCCTTCCCCTGGACTAAGCCATAGAAAACAAAGATCAGTTCCTTGCAGTTCGTTCACTAACTCTCCCAGATATTGAGAAATTGTAAAAGTTTTTCCGCTTCCTGTAGGAGATTTAAAAACTATTGTTCTATTAGTCAATTCTTTGTTGAGCAACATTTTTGACTTCAAGATAAGTTCTTCAACAGCCTCCTCTTGATATTTTTTTAATTCTTTATAATAATCCATATTTCAAAATTAAATTTATTAAAAAGCGACTGAATATGTTTGTAGAAATTTTTTACTTTATCTAAATCATATTCCTTGTATTCTCCATGTGCTGCGTGATTACCTATCGCTAAATATGTTTTGTTTTCTTC
>JBAZSS010000045.1:0-6562 GCA_041662285.1 Parcubacteria group bacterium | reverse complement strand
CGCGGTTTGGACTATTATACGAAAACGGTTTTTGAAATTTGGTCTAGCAACGAAGAAGGCAAGAAACTGTCTTTGGGTGGCGGAGGCAGGTATGATAAATTGATCAAAATGATGGGCGGAGAAGACACCCCAGCCATTGGTTTTGCTTTTGGAATAGAAAGAGTGATTGCAGAAATGAAAAGAGTGCAAGCGAAACCATATAAACTTCCAAAACCAAAAGTATTCTTGGCACAATTGGGAAATCTGGCCAAAAAGAAAAGTTTGAGATTATTTTCTGAATTGGAAAAAAATGGCATTCTTACGGCGGAAAGTTTTGGGCGGGGAAGTTTAAAATCACAACTTAGAATCGCTAATAAGTTAGGCGTAGAATTTACTTTGATTCTGGGTCAAAAAGAATCACTGGATGGTACGGTAATTGTGAAGAACATGACAACTGGCGCGCAAGAAACGGTGAGTATGGATAAATTGGTTGATCTCATCAAGAAAAAATTAAAAGCGGATAATGTAGTGGTGTATCATAATTAGTTTTGACATTTTAGAAAAATAGTGTAAACTGTTAATTTAGAAAGGAGGTAATTTATGATTGAAGTAAAAAAGAAAGACCGTGAGTCATCAGAAAGTCTAATTCGCAGATTTAGCCGTCGTGTTCAGCAAAGCGGTGTTTTGGTAAAAGCCAGAAGATCGCGTTTTCGTGCGGACGAAAAAACTAAACGAGAAAAAATTTCTGGCGCGATATACAAAGAAAAAGTCAGAAAAGTTGTTAGTCGTCTCAAGAAAATGGGAAAGTTTGACGAATCAACTTTCAAAAATGTCAAAAAGAAGTTAATAAAATAAACAAATTAACACATATTATAGCAAATTAAACGCAAAATACAGATTTAATTTGTGTTTTAGTGTGGGATATGTATAAATTTGTGTAAATCTGTGTATGTCATTGAAACAAAAAATTATTGAAGACCTAAAAAATGCTATGAAGGCGGGGGACACAGCCAAGCGTGATACGCTTCGGATGCTCGACTCAATGGTCAAAAACTCGGAAATTGAAAAGAAGAAAAGGGAGGAAGGATTGAGCGATGAAGAAGTTCAAGAAGTTATTGCACGAGCGATCAAACAAAGAAAAGACAGTGCTTTTCAATATGCCAGTGGTGGCCGAGAAGATTTAGCGCAAAAAGAAAATGCTGAGATAGAAATTCTTTCTGTCTATATGCCAGCGCAACTAAGCGAACAAGAAGCGAGAGCAGAAGTTTTGAAAATAATCGCTGAAGTTGGCGCAGTTTCCAAGTCGGAAATTGGCAAGGTGATGGGAAAAGCGATGACTGTTCTCAAAGGAAAAGTCGATGGTAATTTAGTCAAAAAAATTGCCGAAGAAGAATTGAAATAGTTTTTTTGAAGCGCCCCCATGAGTGGGCGCTTCTTTTTGTATATGAAAATTGAAATTGATTTTAATAATAGCGAAAAAAGTGGAATCAAAAAAGCATTTCTGTTTCAAGTTGCGAAAAAAACATTAGCGCATGAAAATTTTGAGTATCTGAAAAACAAAAATATTTCCATTAGCTTTGCAACAGTTCCTGAAGATGAAATTGCCAAGATGAATGCAAACTATCGCAAGAAAAAAACAGCCACTGATGTGCTTTCTTTTTGTGAATATAAAAATCAAAAAGATTTGCAAACGGCTGTGGATAAAAATATATATCTTGGAGAGATAATTGTGTGCTATAATTATATCGTGAAGTATGCCAAAGAAGAAAAGAAAAATGTGAAACAAGAATTGGCCGAAATAATTTCTCACGGCGTGCTTCATTTGTTGGGTTTTCGTCACTCGCAAAAAATGTTTAAGATTCAAAAAGAGGTTGCCAATCAATTCATAAAATAAAAAATCTATGACAAGAATAAAAGAATTTTTCAAAAGTTTCAGTCACGCTTTTCGCGGTTTGAAATATGCGATTAGGAATGAAAAAAATTTCCAAAATGAATTAGCGGTAGCAGTCATCGCAATTGGCTTTATGTTCTACTATCGCGTAACCAGGCTGGAAATGATTGTGATTACCACAATGATTATGGCGGTACTCATTATGGAAATGTTAAATACGATCATAGAAAGAATAATAGATATTTTGAAACCGGGAGTGCATCCTTATGCCAGACTCATCAAAGATTTGATGGCAGCTAGCGTTCTTTTGACTTCTATCCTGGCTCTCATTATCGGTTTGGCGATATTTATTCCGCATATTTTTTAGTTTTGCGGCTAGTTTTGTTTTATTGTATAATAAGTGTATAATCAAGATAATATATAATATAATCAATTAGTCTTTTTATCATGTCGAGAAAGAATATAATTTGTGGAATTGATGTCGGCTCTTCTAGTATTAGAACAGTCATCACTCAAATAATTTCTCCGGAAGAAAAACCCAGAATTATTGGCGTGGGTACGGCCGATTCTTTAGGTGTGCGAAAAGGTGTCATAGTTAACATCGAAGAAACTTTGCAAGCCGTCAATGAATCTTTGGAGAAAGCGGAAAGAACTGCTGGGATAACAATTGATCGAGCGATTGTGAGCATCGGGGGCAATCACATTTCTTCGCAATATTCCAAAGGCGTAATCGCTGTCGGCCGAGCAGATGGAGAAGTGACACAAGATGACATCGAAAGAGTAATTGGCGCGGCGCAAGCAATTTCTATTCCACCGAATCGCGAAATAATTCATATCATTCCAAAAAATTATTCACTCGACGATCAAAAAAACATCAAAGACCCACTGGGAATGAATGGGGTTCGTTTGGAAGCTGACACGTTGATTATTGAAGGCGCAACGCCTTACATCAAAAATTTGTCTAAATGTTTCGATCAAGCCAAAATAGAAGTGGAAAATTTTGTGTTGGCACCCTTAGCTTCAGCCAAGGCAACGCTCACTAAAAGACAAAAAGAATTGGGTGTGGTGCTTGTTGACATCGGTGGCGGAACAACTTCGGTGGCGGTTTTTGAAGAGGATGATTTGATTGCTAGTGTGATTATTCCCGTCGGCGGAAATCATATCACTAATGACATCGCTATTGGACTTCGCACTTCTATTGATGTGGCAGAAAGAGTGAAAATTGAATTTGGTAGCGCTATTCCACGCGAAATTGGCAAAAATGAAGATATAAATTTAGCTGAAATTGATTCTAGCGAAGAAGGTATAGTCTCTCGCCATCATGTGGCAGAAATAATCGAAGCGCGATTAGAAGAAATTTTCACTTTAGTTAACAAGGAATTAAAATTAATCGGCAAAGAAAAATTGCTTCCCGCAGGAGCAGTGTTGGCCGGTGGAACAGCCAAACTTCCGGGTGCAGTTGACTTGGCCAAAGAAGTTTTGGGACTGCCGGCGCAAACCGGTTTTCCATCTCCACTTGGCGGCCTTGTGGATAAAGTCGACGACCCGTCTTTTGCGACGGTCATCGGGCTTGTCCTTTGGGGAATTGAAGCAAATGAATCCGACGGAATACTGAAATCTTCCGGAAGATTTATGAATAATCTTACTAGTGGTTTTGGTGGCAAAGCTGGCGACATCAAAAGATGGGTGGAAAAGTTTTTGCCGTAAA
The DNA here is from genome assembly GCA_041662285.1 of Parcubacteria group bacterium. Classification (GTDB taxonomy): domain Bacteria; phylum Patescibacteriota; class Minisyncoccia; order Moranbacterales; family UBA2206; genus UBA2206. The sequence continues at coordinate 2,984 of JBAZSS010000045.1, read as the reverse complement.
ATTTCAAATCTACTAAAAAAGGTACTTGACCCCTTTTATTATGATGATGAATAAAAAAATAAAACTTTCGGCTATTTTTTTTGCAATTATATTTTTTGTTCTTTTGCTAATGTTTTATTCTCATACGAGTAATAAAACACGAAATTATAAACCAATAAGTCGGGAAGAATTTAATAGTTATGCCGAATGGAAAAATAAATGCATTGAAAGTAATTCGGAATTTTTTATACTGAGTTCATATTGGAATAAAGCAATTACTTGCTCTATTAATGATGATAACAGCGATCTAACTTTAAAGGGGGAGGAAGTATTTAATTTTAATTACGAGGATTTCCCAGAATTAAATAAGCAAATAATCATCAATACAAAAACTGAAGCGTATGAAAAAAATTTAGCTATTTCTCAAGATTGGCAATTATATAAAGATTCAGATTTCGGTTTTGAAATTAAATTCCCTAATAGTTTTAGTCATTCACAATATCGCACTAAACCTGAATCAAATTCAAATAAGTATTCTCTTGGGGAGTTTGATTTAAGAAATAAAAACGGTGCCTTATGTAATATTAAAGTTTATATATATGACGGAAAGGTCTACGACATTCTTAGGGTACCTCCATTAGGAACGGCACTTAGTGCTGAAAAAATAAGCATAAATGGTCAAATATTTACACGGTATAATTACTATATTGAAAAGCCACTTGCTATGCCAGGCGGTGGCGGTGGGCGACCAAGTCCAAAAGCTATGACATCTTTTGTTATTCTAATGAATGGAAAAACTTACGAAATAACAGGTGTCGCTGATAAGGGTGGGCTAATGGAAAGCCAAATGAAAGAAATCATAAGCACATTTGAATTTACAAACTCAAACTAAAAACTTGAAGATAAAGGAAGATAAAGGGGTCAAGTACCTTTTTAATAAATGAATAAGTGAAAATATAGAATACTTTAACTATGGCTAGAATACCGCGCAATGCTGTTGGCGATGTAGTTTATCATATTCTTAACAGAGCTAACAGCCGAGAACAAATATTCAAAAAAGAAAAAGATTACGAGGCTTTTATGAAAATACTCATAGAGGCTAAGGAAAAATATCCGATGCGGATTTTGTCTTTTTGTATAATGCCAAATCACTGGCATCTTGTTTTATACCCAAAAGCAGGAGAGGATTTGTCTAATTTTATGCGCTGGATAACGCATACTCATACCCAGCGTTACCACTCGCATTATAAATCTATTGGGTACGGCCACATTTACCAAGGCAGATATAAATCCTTTCCCATAGAAAAGGATAATCATTTTTTGCAAGTTTGCCGTTATATCGAAAGAAATCCATTAAGAGCAAAATTAGTCAAAAAGGCTCAAAATTGGAAATGGTCTAGTTTGTGGATAAGAGAAAATGGAACAAAAAAACAAAAAATTTTATTGTCGGATTGGCCGGTTGAAAAGCCTATTGCTTTTTTGGACTGGGTGAATATGACAGAGAAGGATGAGGAAGAAAAACTACAAAAAATTAGATATGCTATTAAAAGAGGTTGCCCTTATGGAAAAGAAGACTGGATTGGAAAAATAGCGAAAAAATTAAATTTAGTTTCCACATTAATTTCAAGAGGCAGACCTAAAAAAGGTACCTGACCCCTTTTAGCCGTTGACGCATTTTTCTAGGATGGTATAATACAGATAAGCTTATAAAAGGCTAAAAAGAAATAAAAATACAAGGGGAATATATTATTTGACACACACTAATTTGATGTGCTATATTTAGCTACTGATAAAATAACTAAATTTATAAACATATGGCAGAAATAAAACCGCCTGTAGAAACTTTTGCAAGGATAAAAGTAGTTGGAGTAGGAGGCTCTGGCGGACACGCAATTAGTCGAATGATTGAGGCAAAACTCAAGGGCGTGGAATTTGTGGCGATTAACACTGATGCTCAGGATTTGCATCATAACAAAGCTTCAGAAAAAGTTCATATTGGAAAAAACTTGACCAAAGGTTTGGGCGCAGGAATGAATCCGGACATAGGACGACAAGCGGCCGAAGAAAATCGCGATGAAATTCAAGAAGTTTTGAAAGGGGCGGATATGATTTTTGTCACTTGCGGACTTGGTGGAGGAACTGGTTCAGGTGCAGCGCCAATTGTGGCGGAGACTGCCAAGGAACTTGGAATCTTGACTGTGGCCGTTATCACCAAACCATTCAGCTTTGAAGGTGCGCAAAGACGAGCCATCGCCGAAGAAGCTTTGGAAAATTTGCGAGAAAGAGTAGACACCCTCATCACTATTCCTAATGACAAGTTGTTGCAAATTATCGACAAAAAAACTACACTCATCAATTCTTTCAAAATTGTGGATGATGTGCTCCGTCAAGGTGTGCAAGGAATTTCTGATTTGATTACTAAGCCCGGAATAGTGAACGTTGACTTCGCTGACGTGAAAGCGATTATGTCCAACAGTGGTTCAGCTCTTATGGGAATTGGAATTGGCGACGGAGAAAATCGAGCAGCTGAAGCAGCCAAGGCTGCCATTAGTAGCCCACTCTTGGAACTTTCTATTGATGGCGCCAAAGGAGTTTTGTTTAATGTTAGTGGCTCAACTGACCTTACTATGCTTGAAATCAATGAAGCGGCCAATATCATCACTGAATCAATTGATCCAAATGCCAAAGTTATCTTTGGAGCAGTAGTAGATGAAACAATGAAAAAAGGTGAAGTGCAAATTACAGTAGTAGCGACTGGATTTGATGCGGATAAAGTCAAAGAATCCCCATTAGAAAAAATGTCGCGTATTACTATTGAGAAAGTTAGGAAAGAAGAAGAGGAACCGGTTGCAGAAGAAAAACCGCGCATCACTTTTCCAGAAAGTTTTGAATCTAGAATGATAATTGAAGAAAAAATTCCACCAAAACCACAAAGAAATATCTTGCAAACGCAAAAGAACAAAGAATTAGAAGATGAAGATGATGAATTGGAAATACCAGCTTTT
>JBAZSS010000044.1:0-7848 GCA_041662285.1 Parcubacteria group bacterium | reverse complement strand
CTATTTTTTGTCCTATTTTAAGTGATTTTTCAAAAGAATATTCCCCAATTACATCTCCAGTCAAACAACTCGGTCCCACTAGACGATAGCTGTTCTCATTTCCTTTTTTGGCCGGAATTTGCGCCCCAAGTATTTTTGGCATATATGGCATTTCCAATACATCCGGCATATGAGTAGCTGCGGAAACATCCACCACAGCAATATTTATCCCGTTTTTGAAAATATCCACCACTTGACCAACCAAAACTCCGGCGTTTAGAACAACTGCCTCACCGGGTTCAAGATAAATTTCTAAATGCGGATATTTTTGCTTAAATTCTTTTATAATTTTATATAGCAACTTCAAATCATAATCATCTCTTGTGATATGGTGCCCGCCTCCGAAATTAACCCACTTCATTTTCGACAAAAACTTTCCAAATTTTTTTTCAAAAATTTCAAGTGATCTTTCCAGCGCATCGGCGTTCAACTCGCAAAGATTGTGGAAATGCAACCCTTCAATGCCGGATAAATTATCCTCCTCGAAATTATCTATTGTCACTCCAAATTGAGAATGGGGACGACTAGGATCATACATTTCAACCTCAGATTCTCTATGCTCCAAATTCACCCTCATTCCACAAGAAATTTTCTTTTTTGATTTTTTAATTATTTCTTTGAAATTATTCCATTGTGAAAAAGAATTAAACACTAGATGATCACAATATTTCAAATATTCTCCAATATTATCCCGCGTATAAGATGGCGAGAAAACATGAGTTTCCTTGCCGAATTCTTCTTTACCCAGCCGAGCTTCATTAATTGAACTCGCTTCTGAGCCCGCAAGATATTTTCTCATCAGCGGAAAAACACTAAAAGTAGAAAAACTCTTAAGCGCCATTAAAATTTTGCATCCAGTTTCTTTTTGCACTCTCTCAAGAAGCTTGAGATTATCTTCCAGTTTCGAAACAGAAATCACATAAGTAGGCGTGACTAATTTTTCGAAATTTTTCAAATCCCAACCTTCTTCATTCACCCAGGGTTCGATAAATGGTTCGCTAAATTGTTTAGACATTTTTTTTCGCTAAATTAATAATTCTTTTTCAATTCTTTTGGCAAATCTTTTAGATTTTTAACTTTCCAAGTCAGTCCGGTCTTGGCCATTTCTTCCAAGAAAATTTTCGAGTCTAGTGATTTGTCTTCAGAATTTTTTGTGCCTGTTCCATTCCATTTTCCTTCAAGTACTAATTTTGCGCAAGTGACAGTTGGAATGGCTGTGGTATAACCAATCGCATTGCCATTAGTTTCCTTGTAGGCTTCGGCGTGGTCGCAAACATTATAGATATAGACAAATTTTTTCTTGCCATTTTTGACGCCAGAAATGATATTGCCGATATTTGTTTTGCCAGTGTAGTTACTGTTGAAATCTTCACCTTTTGGCAAAATAGCTTTGAGAAATTTCACCGGCACCACATCACATCCATTATAATCAACCGCATCAATTCGAGTGAGCCCAACATTATACAAAACTCGCAAATAGGTCAGATAGGTTTTGGAAAAAGTCATCCAAAAACGAATTCGTTTTAAGTCCGGCATATGAGTCGGGATAGTTTCCATCTCCTCGTGATACATCAAATATGGGTCAAATTTGCCCGCCTCTGGAAAGTTAAATCCAAAATGCGGAGCTTTCTCATCAATTAGTCGTCCCTTTTCTTGCCATTTTTTTCCTTCCCAAAATCTAATCGGCAAAATCAATTCTCGTAAATTTATCTCCGGGTCAAAATTCGGCGCAAATTTTATCTTCTCATCTTTTGATCCACCATTGCAATCCAAAATATCCACGGCATAAACTTTGTCAAAAATATAATCTCTAGCATAAGCGCAAAAAATATTAGTCACTCCTGGATCAAAACCCATCCCTAAAATTGCCAAGAGTCCTTTTTTCTTGAAAGCTTCATTTTTGGCTAATTGCAATTTATAAGAAAAACCATATTTGTTTTTGTCCTCATAGCAAGCTGTGTCGATATAATTCACGCCGTATTCCAAGCACACATCCATCACCACCAAATTGTCATACGGACTTCCCCAATTGACCACCAGTTCTGGTTTTACCTCTTGCAAAAGTTTGGAAAAAAATTCCTTCTCGCTCACGTCGCCCACATGAACTTTGAGATCCATTTTGCCTTTTGATTTCTTTTTCACCGAAGCGCGAACCGCTTCCAATTTGGAAATAGTTCTTCCGACTACATGAATTTCCGAGAAAGTTTTCGGAAATTGCGCCATCTTGTGCAATCCCACACTACCCACATTTCCACAGCCTATAACGAGTACTTTTGACATATTTTTTAAACTAAAACTTATTAACTTTTTTATTCTAGCAGATTTATTTTATTTTACCAGCTACCTCATCCCCAACCATTCTCCTTATTAAGGAGAAGGGGGGTCAAATGAGAAGATCCTTCTGTTTAGCCTTCTCCTTTATAAGGAGAAGGTGCCCGAAGGGCGGATGAGGTGTATTAAATAATTTTATTTTTAGATAAATAATCTTTGACTCGCAAAAATATTTTTTCGTGCCCAGTAGAGTTTGGGCGCAATCCGTCTTCTAAATCATTTTCGCCTAGTAAATCAGTCATTTCAACAAATAATAATTTATTTTTCACACTGACCTCTTTTATTTTTGCATTGTATTTAGCAATATTTTCATTGTCATAAAATTTAGTGGCATCCCACTTAATTGGCATGACTTTATTTTCATCAACTTTAGTAATGCCCACAAAAATAATTTCTTCTGTGAATTTTTTAGCTTGTGCTATTAATTCTAATAAATTATTTTCAAATTTTTCTAGTTTGACTCGAGGATTGTCTTTTGAATTAATATACTGCGAATCATTAATACCAATTGCAATTATTATTGTATCTGGATTTCTAGTTTCATTTTCAAATGAAAATCTTTCTAGTAATTTTTCTGTATTATCCCCTGATACTCCCAAATTATAAACTTTCAAATAATTCACTTGGTCTTCTGATAAATAATTTCTCAGACGATTCGCCCAACCACCCATTTCATCACAAGCGCCCCAAACAATACTATCTCCAAAAATATTAATTGTTTTTTCCATAAAAATGTTTGATTATTTTCTATTAGGTTTTAAATTTTAACTTAATTCGATTATACCTCATCCGCCTCGGATTACCTCGGCACCTTCTCCTTATAAAGGAGAAGGAAAATCGTTCTTGCTCCCTCTCCTTAATAAGGAGAGGGTTGGGGTGAGGTGTATTTATTTGAATTAATTTTATTACATAATTAAACAATTTTATTTTTTATAATATTTTTAATTAATCAAGATAATTTTTGTTTGAATAAATGTCAAAAGCAATATTATAACAGTTAGAGCATACATCACTGAATAATTTCGTATGGATACATAATTTTCAGCAGGAGAAACACACAATTGACTATAAATAAAATTTTCGTTTTTCATTTCTTGATGATGAGAATTTTGATCACCGTTTTTTTTATAAAGAATCGTTCCATAATAATCGCCAATTGAGTTAAATAGAATATGAGATTCTGATTTCAAGAGCCTATTCTTTTTATCAATAAGACAAACTCCTCCAGATTCAGGTTGATTATTAATAAAACCACCCATCCTTAGAGGAATTCTAACAGAATTAAAATAAACAATTTGAAATTCATCATACAAATTTAAAAAATCCTCTTTCTTTCTGATTATTTTACCATTATTATCAGTTAAATCCATTACCTCAATTTTAATTTTTATTTTTCTATTTGCAATAAAACCACCCCTTGATGAAAGAGTCATGGATATTGGTATCCCAAAATCTAGCGGAATATTTTCCGATCCGGGAGCAGAAAATGTATAAAAAAATTTACAACTTGTTATAAAAAAACCAAAAAAACCGAATGTTGCCCAAATTAAAAATAAAGATACTATAAATTTAGAATTAAATCCGTATAAAATTCCAAAAAAAATAAATACTGCTATAGCTATTTCAATAAAATATCTTATTGGCCCATCGAATAAAAAGAACTCCTTAAATCCTGTTTTTATTTTAATAATTCTTTCTTCAATTTTCATATTTTTTATTTCTTATAAAAAACTATTTACTTCAACCCTCCCCACAACTCCTCCATCACCCCGCTTAAATTATTTTTAATCTCGATATTTGTATATCTTTTAATTTTCATTCCCAGATCTTCAAAAAATTTTGTTCTTTCAAAATCTTTTTTGATGTTTTCTTTTTCGTAATGTTGCCCACCGTCAATCTCCACAACTAGCTTTAATTCCGGACAATAAAAATCTGCAATGTAATTTCCGATTGAATATTGTCTTCTAAATTTATAATCATGAAATCTTCTATTTTTTACTTGTGCCCAAAAAATCAACTCCTCTTTAGTTTGAACTTTTCGCAACAGTCTTCTGTTTTCTTTTATTTTAGCTTTATTATAGATTTTTGTCATTTGTTTTGGATACCCTCAACCTCACCCTAACCCTCTCCTTATCAAGGAGAGGGAATGTAAGGAAATTATTTTTATCTAGCCTTCTCCTTTATAAGGAGAAGGCCTGCCTGCCGGTAGGCAGGTGCCCGAAGGGCGGATGAGGATTATTAAAAATTATTTTATTCCAATAACCACTACGCCCGCCTGCACTTTAAAATTATCATCCCTTCTAGCCGAAAAATATTTCTTATCGCAATATGTGCAAATTTTTGAAGTTCTAATATTTTCTTTTCTTACTCCATTTACTCTCAATTGAAATTGAATGATTCCTTTGAGATCCACAAAATATTTTTCATTATTTATCTTGATAAACTTTTTATATTTTCTAAATTTACCTATAACATCTTTTCCAATTTCAAAATGACACTGTCCAATTCCAGGTCCAATTTCCACTTTCAAATCTTTGACGTTGCCTCCTATTTTTTCAACTTTTTTAATTGTACTAGAAACAATATCTTTCAAAGTACTTCGCCAACCAGCGTGTGCCACAGCAATAATTTTTTTCTTTTTTTCGAAAAATAAAACCGGCACACAATCCGCCACCGTAATCGACAAAAAAATCCCCTTCTGATTAGTTACCAAAGCATCTGTTTTTGGAATAATATTTTCTTTGTTGTTTTTCACCGCTACCACTCTTTTCCCATGACAGATATCCGCGCTAACAATATTCCTTGAATTCATCCTGAATTCTTTGAAAAATTTTTTTCTATTCCCCGCGTTTCCACGTTCAAAAAGCTTCATTTGCCCATCTTTCTTTTCCGACATTACCGCCAAAATTTCTGAATTTTTTGGAAAAAAATTTAGCATAAACTAATCTTTATTTATCAAATAATCAGACACTCTTGAAATCGCACTTACGCCACACCATCCTTTTGGATTATTATCCATAGAACTTTTTATATCTTCAATGCTCATCCATTTTATTTCTTGTACTTCTCCGTCATTAAATTTCAAATCAACCAGATCTCCATCATATTTAAAAAAGTACATTTTTGAAAATTCTCGATTTGGCATTTTTTCATTCATTTGCCAATCTCCTTCTAATAAATTTTGCATATCAATATTAAGCCCAATCTCCTCTCTCAATTCAGTCCTCACTCCTTCTTCTATGGTCGATCCTGCTTTTATGTGTCCACCAAATCTCGTGTCCCAGGTATTCGGCGCTGAATCCTTAAATTTTGAACGCAAATGAATTAGCAATTCAATCTTACCTTTATTAACTCGAAAAAAATAAATATGCACTGTTCGATGCCAAATGCCCTGCGAATGAATCTTGCTTCGTAGTGCACTTTCACCAGTCAAAATATTATTTTCATCAACAATATCCAGTAATTCATCGTTCATATTTTTAACTTTTAAATTTTAATCGACTTTTTCCAGCATTAAAATTCTTTTTCCAAATCCACCTCTTTTTTCTGCTTTTTCTTTTTGTACTTTTTTGACCGTCTCCCAATCCAATTTGTTAAATTCTAAAATAGTATCGAGTAATTCTTTTACATCACTGATTTCTTCAATCAAATGTTCCTTGTCCGTAGTATTCGCCAACTCATTCGCCTCTTCTTCAACCTTATGCAACAAAAATTTCGAATATTCTTCATCATTTTCCAAAATTCTCGTTTTCACTTCCTTGCCTTTTAATTTTTCCACGATTTCTGGAATATTATCCCGCACTAATTTAGGATACTCATTTTCTTTTTTTAGGTTTGTTTTAAAATGTTTGAAATTCATATTTTTTTCAAAAGAGCCCCGATTTAATCGGGGCTCAAATTTAAAGCTATTCTTTTTTATCTTCCTTTTTCTCCTCAGTCTGAGCATCTTTCACCTCGTCCGCCGATGAGGCGGGTTCGCCTTCTTTAGGCGCTCCGTCCGCCGATGAGGCGGGTTCTCCGGTTGCTCCTGGAGCAGGTTGTTCTGGTTGAGATGCTTTATACAGTTTCTCGCCAATCTTTTGCGCCTCTTGCGAAAGTTCTTCCGAAGCTTTTTTTATGGCTTCGATATCATCGCCGTCTTTTACTTTTTTCAAAGCTTCAATTTTTTCTTCGACTGGTTTCTTTTCTTCGGCCGTGATTTTGTCGCCAGCTTCACGAATCGCTTTTTCAGTGGTGAAAATCAAAGTATCGGCAATATTTTTCGTTTCAACTACTTCTTTCTTTTTTTTGTCTTCTTCCGCATGAACTTCGGCGTCTTTTTTCATTTTTTCCACTTCTTCCTTGGAAAGTCCAGACGAACCTTCAATTCTGATTGATTGTTCCTTGCCCGTAGCCTTGTCTTTGGCTTTAACAGAAAGAATTCCATTGGCATCGATGTCAAAAGTCACTTCCACTTGTGGAATGCCTCTTGGAGATGGTGGAATGCCGTCCAGAATAAATCGGCCCAGAGTTTTGTTGTCAACGGCCATTTCTCGTTCGCCTTGCAAAACATGAATTTCTACGGATGGTTGATTGTCAGCGGCCGTGGAAAATATTTGCGATTTGGCAGTCGGCACAGTGGTGTTTCGATCAATTAGCGGTGTTCGCACGCCACCCATTGTTTCGATTCCCAGAGTAAGGGGAGTGACATCCAAAAGAAGCACATCTTTCACATCTCCTTGAAGCACGCCACCTTGAATAGCGGCTCCCAAAGCCACCACTTCATCAGGATTAACTGTAAGATTAACTTTTTTTCCAAAAAATTCTTCCACAGTCTTAATGACTAATGGCATTCTAGTCATTCCACCCACCATCACTATTTCATTAATATCCTTCGCTTCTAGTTTTGCATCAGCCAGTGCTTTTCTAGTTGGCTCAAGTGTTTTTTTGACTAGATCCCCCACCAATTCTTCTAATTTAGCCCGAGTAATTTTCATCACGAGATGTTTTGGTCCATTGGCATCAGTTGTAATGAAAGGTTGGTTGATTTCAGTGTCAGCCGCTGTGGAAAGTTCGATCTTAGCTTTTTCCGCCGCTTCTTTGATTCGTTGCAATGCCAAAGAATCATTGCCAAGATCAATGCCTTCTTGTTTTTTGAACTCTGAAATTATCCAACTGATTATAATTTGATCAAAATCGTCTCCACCAAGATGTGTGTCACCATTGGTTGATTTCACTTCCACTGTATCATCACCTACTTCCAAAATGGAAATGTCGAAAGTTCCTCCACCAAGATCATAGACCGCAATTTTTTCATCTTTCTTCTTATTGAAACCATAGGCCAAAGCGGCGGCTGTTGGTTCGTTTATTATTCGTCGAACTTTTAGTCCGGCAATTTCTCCCGCTTCTTTCGTGGCTTTTCTTTGCGAGTCATCAAAATAGGCCGGCACAGTGATCACCGCTTCTTCGATTTTTTCGCCCAATTTTTCTTCGGCATCC
>JBAZSS010000043.1:0-8077 GCA_041662285.1 Parcubacteria group bacterium | reverse complement strand
AAAAAGCATTGAATACATTCGCAGACGCCGGCCGAAAATAATTTCTGATTCTCCAATAGCCACCAAAAGCGCAGTCAGAAGCGCCACATAAAAATTTCCGGTAAAAGACAAAGTCACAAAATATATCGCGATAATACTCACGATCCCCCAAAAAACACTGATAAGACGCGCGTTGCCTTCGGTTGGATGCATGACATTATACGACAATGCTAATGGAATTCGGAAAAGTTGGGCACGAGTGTTACTATAATCTTTCTGTAAAGACGGTTCCAAGGGTTGATCTAAATTAAAATCCCACGCCAACCACTCCCCTGTTTTGAAATATCCATATGAGGTGTTGATATCAAAAAATTCATCGCGAGCAAAGGCTTCATCGTTCAGTTTGTATAGACGCAAAAAAGCACCTATCAAAATGATAAGAAACAACACCACAAGAAATCTATTTTTTTTTCTGTCTTTTATAAACAATGCTTTTGACAATAGCCCTTAAATTCAATACTATATAATTATAAATAAAAATTTAAATATAATCAAATGCTAAAAATCACCGCAAAAAACAAAGCCTACAAAAACATAAAATTTGCTTTTTTGTTTCTAATCGTCTATGCAATTTATTTTTCTTTTGGGTTTCACCACCTATCTCAATTTCAAACTGCCGATGAACATTTGTGGATAGGAGAAAGAGTTTACACCTATTGGCATAGCCTCAATCCTAAAAATTGGTCCGACACAGTATTAAGCGACAAACCAGGTATATCGACAGCTCTAGTATCAGGAATTACGCTTTTTTGGGAAAAAAATCCGCAAAAAGATATTAGCAATATATTGAAAGTTGAATCTCTATATAAATCTTTTCGCCTGCCTTTTCTTTTCTTTAACGCTTTTTTTATGCTTTTTATTTTTTGGCTGATAAAAAAAATAACCCAAAATTTCTGGATTTCCTTTTGGTCTTTTTCTTTAATGCTTCTTTCTCCTATTCTTTTAGGAATTTCACAAATTATTAATCCTGATTCATTATTCTGGCTTTTTTCGACAGCCACGCTCTTGAGTTTTATAGCTTATTTAGAAACAGAAGAAAAAAAATTCATAGTTTTAGCGCCAATTTTTCTTGGATTGTCTCTTTTGACTAAATTTGTAAGTGTTATATTTTTCCCCTTTCTTTTTATCACTACTCTTATTTTTTGTCTATTAAATATTCCGAAATGGAAAGCGGATAAAACACCAATCAATAAGAAAATAATAAGAATTTCTATTTTTTATCTAACAACAATCATTGGATCACTCGCGGTTTTTTCCCTTTTTATGCCAGCGGTTTTTCTTGATAAACAACTTTTTTTTGATTATACAATTGGATATTCTTCGATGAAAAAAATATTGCCACTCATACTTATTTTGCAATTTTTTCTCATTTTTGATGCTGTCAAATTAAAAAGTGAGATATCTCTCAAAATAATAAACTTTATTCCTAAAAAATTCGAAGATATTTTTAGATTTCTTCCTCTGCTATTATTACTGACTTTTATAGCAGTTATCATAAACTGGAACACGAATTTATTATTCTTAAATCCTGAGAATATCGTGAAGTATGCCACTCGCTCATCTGACTTTACCAAAGATTCTTTATTTTTAGAAAAATTACTATATCAATTTTATTCTTTCGTTTTTTCTCTTACTCCGCTTGTCATTATATTTCTACTATTTATTTGGATAAAACAAATATTCAAGAAAATAGATCTGATTTTTACCTCAATTATTCTTCAGTTATTTATAGTCGTTTTTTATTTCGCTTTAATTGCCGAAAAACTTCCCTCCACTGTTCGCTATAGCATCATTCTCTACCCACTCGCCTCAATTTTAGCTTCTTTTGGTATTTTTGAATTTTTTTCTCATAATAAACTAAAAAACATTAATAAAATTTATGTTTCACTAGCTATTATTGCCATAAGTTTTCTGAGTCTTTGGCAAATCAAACCTTTTTATTTCAGCTATATAAATTCCTTTCTTCCGGAGAAATACATTCTTTCGGGCGCTTGGGGCTATGGCGGATATGAAGCGGCTCAATATCTAAATTCATTACCAGACGCAAAAAATTTAGTAGTGTGGTCAGACTATGGCGGTTTTTCCAAATTTTTTCAAGGCACCACATATAGAGATTATATTTTAAAAAAAGATTTTAAGCCTGTGGAATATTATGTAATCTCTCAACAAGGAAAAATGATGTACGATTATTGGTGTAATAAAAGAAAAAGTACGTGTCAAAGAAAATATATTCCACTGAATAATTTCCTGGAAACAAAAACTCCCGTTTGGGAAATGTATATCGGCGGAAGGCCGGATAATTTTATAAAAATATATAAAGCGGAATAGATAAATTATTAAGTTCTAAAAATTATTTCCTATTCTTCTCTTTCAAGTAGTACGGCACTGCAAAAAAACTCACCAGCATTTGCAAAAATCTTCCAAAGATTGCGATGGAAATAGCCGCTTCACCATCCACACCAAAAATTCCAAAAAAAGCAATGAAGGACCATTCCTTAATACCGATATTACCAATACTCACAGGAATTGAAGAAGCAATGCTAATAATTGAGATGGCAATCATGAAATTAACAAAACTGATTGGGATATGCAGATCTAAAAATAGCATCCAAGTCGCTAAGCTCACTCCGACAAAATTAAAAATCATTCCCCAGGCCAAAGATTTTGTCAAAATTTCATTTCGTTGATAGGATAATATCTCCTGAATAATTTTGACTATTTTTTCCGGCAAGAATTTTTTCACTCCTTGCCAAATTGTCAATCGACGAATGATTATGAGCAAAAAATTAGCCACAAAAAAAAGAATGATTCCAATGTTTATCCCCAAAAGAAGATTACTCTCAAAAACAGTTTTTAAATTAAAAAGACTGAAAATTAGAATCAGCATCATTACACCAGCAAAACCTGTGATGCGATCAACTAAGACGGTCGAAGTGGCTTCTAAATATTTTCCGCCTTCTGACTTACCAAGGGTATAGGAACGATAGGTGTCTCCGCCGATGATAGACGGAAAAAAATTATTTATAAAAGCCCCGGTTAGATAAATTTTGAAAAGATCTTGGAATTTCATCTTAAATCCCTTAAAGTCAGCCAGAATTTTCCATTTATAGGAAGAAATTGCAATTCCAAAAGCATAAATCAAAACAAAAGCTCCCATCCACCAAATATCCATTTTTTCAAAATATCCCAAAACCTCTTGCCAATCAACCTTGAAAAAAATCCAAGTCAAGAAAGCCGTCATAAAAACAAGCTTGAAAATAAATTTAATTTTGCTTTTATTTTGCTTTGGCGTTTCTTTTTTCTTTGAAACTTCTTCTAGAATTTCAAAATATTTTTTGGCGTTTTCACTCCAAGACATTTCTTCTGCCAACTTCCGACTCTTCCCAGACATTTCTTGGCGCAAATTTTCATCACTGATAATTTTCTCCAGAGAATCATAAATATCCTGGGAATTTTTTTTTCTTATGATAAAACCATTTCCACTCATTAGCTCAGCCGCTCCCGTATCAGTGGTTATAATTGGAAGTCCTGAGGCAAGGGCTTCTTGCGTCACATTGCCCAAGGCTTCACTTAATGACGGAAGTAGAAATATATGGGATTTTTGATAAATCCCAGCAATTTCATCATGATTCACAATTCCCAAAAAAACAACTTTTTCTGACAAATTATTTTTTCTGACAAATTTTTCATATTCATCCTTCATTGGCCCTTCGCCCACAATAAGCAATCTAGCATTTGGATATTTTTTTGACAAATCTCGAAAAGCCGACAATGCATAGATTGCTCCTTTTCTTTCAATCAACCTTCCCACAAAAAGAATATTGAAAGTTTCTTCTTTTTTCAAAATTTCTTCATTTGGACAAAATTCTTTCGTATTTATTCCATTCCTAATGATTGTTATTTCTTGATCGCCGGAGGTTTTTTTCGCTAAATTCGAAAGATCGTTGCTTAGCGCCACTACTTTTTCTGCCTCCTTCCATATTTTTTTGCTCATCCGCCGAAAAAAAAGTTTATCCAAAAAATTGAATCGTTCATTGTAGAATGGCACATCGCTTCCGCGAAGACTCACAATATACGGCAAGTCCAATTTTTTGGCAATATATCCACAAGGAATTCCAAAAAAAGCTAATGTAGCGTCAAATTTTTCTTTTTTATTCAATTTTTTAGAAAACCAATAGGCTTTCCAAGAATACACCAGTAAATCCCTATTTGTTTGAAAATGCATTTTAGAATTACTTTTTCCAATTGGCAATTTATGAATTCGAATATTCTCCCCTATTTTTTCCAAATGATATTTCCTATCAGCCGATGACGTGACTAAATCTACCCGGAGATCGGGAATTTTAGAAAATTCTTGCAGAAGATAGAACACGGCATTGCCCGCTCCTCCACCGAGTGGCGGATATTCATAATTCAAAATTAGTATTCTCATAGTTTATTATAAATTGATAAAAGAAGTCATTGATTTCTGGCCTTTAATTTTGATTATCGCGTATTGTTTTTTAATATTAAGCGATGGCATGTCAATATAATCAATACCAGCGAAGGTCGAACTTTTAGCCGTATGTTTATGACCGCTCGCAATCAAAATCACTTTATCCTTGTATTTTGTAAGCAATTCTTCAATTTCAATACTGTTTAACAGGCCGTATAAAGGATGATGAATAAAAATTATGTTCTGATTATTTTCTTGGAGTTTTTCTTCTAACCATTTTTTTTCTTTTTCCGGAATAAATCCGGCGTAAGCTCCCGGTTTTTCTCTGTCTCTTTCAACATCTTCACCTGTAGGAAACCAATAATTGGCATCTAAGACTATAATTTGATAATTTTTTGCCATGAAAGAATAGTAACTGTCAGAACCAATAAGTTTTTCATAATCCTTTTTGCGCAAACTAAACATTTCATGATTTCCCGCTACATGATAGCGCGGCTCAAAACCCAATAGACTTTCATCAGCCCTTTTCCATTCAGCAATACCTTCCGCTATTGGCTGTTTGCCATTTCCATCAACATTCCTATTCTCAATAAAATCACCCAGCTCAATGATAAAATCCGGTTTTTCTGGATTAGCTTCTCCTTTTTCTTGTATATGCACTTCTTTGGCAAATTTCGCTATCATTGAATAGATACTTCCTTCAGCATGAGAATCTGACATCACTCCAATGACAAGATCCGATCTTCTCTTTGTCATATTTTCACTAACAAAATTTTCATCTACTCCACTTGAAATATCAATATTGTTTTGAAATTGATTTGGATAAGTTTTTTTCGAATTAAAACTAAAACTAAAAATTGCAACTACAAGAGCAATTGCAATAATAAGAATAAGTAATATTATCTTTGCTTTTTTTCTATTTTTTAAGATAAATTCTTTGAAATTTTTAATTTTCAGATTCTTAATTTTATCAATTATTTTTTTCTTCATAAAAAATTTAATTATTAGTTAGATATTCCATCAATTATATAAATTTAAAAATTCCACCTCAGATACATTTTTTTTTACGCTAATTATCATATATTGTTTTTGATGATATAAGGAAGGAATATCGGCATAGTGACTTCCAGCAAAATTAAAAGTTCTAGCTCTATTTTTATGACCATTAGAAATCAAAATGATGCTTTCTTGGTATTTTTTTAGTAACTTTTCAATTTCGACACTGTTTGTCAAATTATATATTGGGTGATGGATGAAGATAATATTACGATTACTTTCCTTAAGTTTTCCCTCCAACCATGTTTTTTCTTTTGATGGGATATATCCAGTATAAGCTCCTGGTTTCTGTTTTTCTGGATCGACATCCCCCTCAGAACCTTGCCAATACATCGCGTCTAAAACTATTATCTGATACCCTTTTACATTAAAGGAATAATATGAATCAAAACCAGTTAGATCTTTATAATCTTTTTTGTTGAGACTAAGCATTTCATGATTACCAATCACATGATAACGAGGCTCATAAGCCAAAAGAGCATCGGCTTTTTTGAAATCTGCTACGCCGTCCTCTCTGGGTTGCCTCCCGCCTCCTGTTTTAGTTCTATTTTCGATAAAATCCCCCACTTCAATCACAAAATCAGGTTTTATCTCATGTTCTTGCAATTTTTTAGCAAAATCTCCAATTAACTTGAACCTGTCGTCAATAGCTTGAGAATCCGCCATAACGCCAATTACCAAATCTGGTGCTACCTTATAATAGTTCTCACTCACAAATTCTTCATCTTTAATATCATCTTCATTTGCACCTTCGTTTTGAACCGCAGTATTCTGACAAATTTTTTCAATCGAAAAATTATAAAAGCTTTTCCCAAAAGAACTGAAACTAAAAATTACAATAGCAATTATAACTAAAAAAACCAGCAATGTTATTTTTGCTTTCTTTTTGTCTTTCCAAAAAATATTTTTTATCTTATTCACTATCTTTTTCTTCATAAAAAAATTAAAAAATTATTATTTATTAAGTGGCCGGCCAATTGAATTATATGTGAAACCAAGCTCTTGCATTTTTTTGACGTCATACATAAGACGACCATCAAAAATCAAAGGAGACTTTAGGCGTTTTTTCATTTCGAAAAAATCTGGTGTACGAAATTCTTTCCATTCCGTAATAATAAGTAGGGCGTCCGCTCCATCAAGTGCGTCATATTTGTTTTCAAAATAACTGATTGCCGAATCATCCCCAAAATATTCTGGGGTTTTGGCCATTTTCATCGCTTCCGGATCATAAGCTTTGATTTTTGCACCATTGTTAATGAGCTTTTTAATAATAGTAAGCGCCGAAGATTCACGCATATCATCAGTACCCGCCTTGAAAGCCAATCCCCAAACGCAAAAATTCTTACCGCTCAAATCTTCTCCGAGTTGATCCAAGACCATATCAGCCAAAACGTGTTTTTGTTTTTCGTTTGTTTCCAGTGTTTGCAAAAACATTTCTGCTGTATATTCATAATCTTTGGCAATTTTTATTAGAGCTTTAACATCTTTTGGAAAACAACTACCACCGAAACCAGGGCCAGCATACATAAAAGGTTCTCCAATTCTTGGATCAGCGCCCATTGCACGTCTCACCAAATCAAAATCTGCTCCCACACGAGAACATATATTAGTTCATTATTAATAGAAATTTTTGCCGCCAAGAAACTATTAGCCGCATATTTGACTGTTTCTGCTGTTTTTGGATCCATGACGTAAAAACGGCCCTCCCGACGCATAAAAGGTGCATACAGCTCTTCCATTGTTTTTAGCACCTTCTCATCATCTGCCCCCACTACAATACGACTAGGCTCCAAAAAATCCTTCACAGCAGTTCCTTGGGCCAAAAATTCCGGATTGCTCACGACATGAAAAGTAATATTAGTCCCTCGCTTTTCTTGTTCCTCTTTAATGGTCTTTTTGACCAATTCAGCTGTTCCTACAGGCACAGTTGATTTATCCACAATAATAAGTTCGTGTTCCATCATTTGACCAATAGACTCTGCCACCGAAATCACATGACTCAAATCAGCACTACCATCTTCATTAGGCGGAGTGCCAACTGCTATAAAAACAATGTCACTAGCGTCCAGTGCATCTTTCAAATTAGTGGTGAAGTGTAAGGTTTCATTTTTCAAATTTCTCTCTACTAATTCATCCAGCCCCTTTTCATGCAAAGGAACTTTTCCACTTTTGAATTGTTCCACTTTCTCTGGATTATTATCCACGCAAATCACACTGTTGCCCATCTCAGCAAAACACGCGCCTGTCACCGACCCAACATACCCCGTTCCAATAATTGCAATCCTCATAAAATAAACACGAAACTAAACGAATATTTACCAAGATAACTAAAAATTTTCGTTTTTTTCGTTTTATATTAGTTTAATTAGTGTATTTCGATATCTCGAATGGAGTAATTCATTCTATTTTGGCTTTTGAAATAATTCTTGATTAGGATATCTGCCAAAAGTCCGAAAATGAAAAGCTGGATGCCGATCATAATGAAAAACACTCCGATAAGTGGCCAGATTTTGTCGGCAATTGATCCACCCATAATTTTTTCCATCA
>JBAZSS010000042.1:0-8388 GCA_041662285.1 Parcubacteria group bacterium | reverse complement strand
ATAATAGGCACTTTCTGGTCGGACATAGCTAAAAATATGTTTCAATTTATCGAGGCGCGCGCAAATCAAATTCCGTCGTTTCAGATATTGTTCATTGAAAAAAATCACATCTTTTTCCGCCATCTCTAGCGCTCCCATCGCACCATATTGAGAAATAACTGGCGCGCAAGTGACCAGCGAGTCATGCACTTTCAAAATTTCACAAGCGACACTTTCGTCGCAATGGAGGTATCCCACGCGATACCCCGTCATGGCATAGGATTTAGAAAAACTAAACAATCGAATAACCCTCTTTCGCAGTTCAGGAACTTCCGCCAAACTAAAAATTTTTTCTTTTCTGGCAAAAGTAAAATCCTTGTAAACTTCATCTGAAATCAAAAATAAATTATGTTTTTTGGCTAACTCTGCCAAACCTAAAAGTTGCTCCTTGGAATAGATAGTGCCGGTAGGATTATTAGGATTGCAATAGAAAATAGCTTTGGTTTTGGGGGTGATTGCTTTTTCAAATTTTTCCAATTCAAAGCTCCAGTCTTTCTCTTCATTGAGTCCCACAAAAACCGGCGTGCAACCAGCTAGGACAATCACCTCACGATATGAGGTATAAGTTGGTTCAGGGATAATTATTTCATCTCCTGACTTGGTAATCGCCAAAAGTGTCGCCGTTATTCCCTCAATCGAACCGGCCGTCACAATGATTTCTTTTTCAAAATCATAAAACATATTGTCCTCGGCCAATTTGACTTCAATCAATTCGCGCAGTTCCAAAAGCCCTGGGGAAAGTGAATATTTAGAAACAACACCATTTTTGAGTGCCAACTCCACACGCCTTTTTATCCCTGAAGGCGTATCAAAACTTGGCACTCCTTGCGCCAGAGAAATGACATCGGGAAACTTGGAAGCCCGAAGTTCCATCTGTTTTATCACTGAAAGTCGAAGATCTTTTGTGCGTTCAAACATTGAAAATTAAATTAGGTCTTTAGCTCTTTTTAGTGCTCCAGAAATTAATTTATCCAAATATTTTGAAAAATTTATACCTGTAGCCGCAGCAGCTTGTGGCGCCAGACTCGTTCCTGTCATTCCGGGGATAGTGTTAATTTCTAAAAAATATAGTTTCCCGTCATTTTTATCCCAGATAAAATCTGCGCGTGCTAAATCCAAGCAACCAATAGCTTTGAAAATTTTCACCGCATATTTTTGAATTTTTTTTCTAATTTCTTCAGGAATTTCTGCCGGACAAACTTCTTTCGAACCGCCCTTTTCATATTTGGCACGATAATCAAACCAGCCGGACACTTGCGGGATAATTTCAATTACTGGCAAAGCTTTGGGTGATTTGTCTCCCATCACCGCCACAGTCAACTCCCGACCTTGGATAAATTGTTCTAGCAAAACTTCTTCGCCATATTCCAATGCTGTTTTTATCCCTTCTGCTAATTCTTCTTTTGTGCTAGCTAAGCTTGTTCCAACTGATGAACCAAGCTCTGCGGGCTTCACCACTATTGGCAAATTTAGTTTAGCAATAATCTTTTCTAGATTGAATTTTTTATTTCTCAAAACAACCACGTCTTTCGCAATTTTAAGTCCCACTGATTTGGCAATGATTTTTGTTTTTTTCTTGTTCATTGCCAAAGCACTAGCGAGCGTTCCAGAAAAAACATATGGGATACCAAGCATATCCAGCATGCCTTGTAATTTTCCATCTTCCATATACGATCCGTGAGCAATCGGCAAAACTATATCAATTTTTTCTTCTAGTTCTCCTTGATAAAAATTATTCAAACTTTTTTCTTTATCTTTATCTTCAACAAGAGACTGCGATTGTTCTAGAGTTATCCCGCCTTCCTTTTGAGTATTAGGCAAATTCGTTCGCATATATTCATCCCCCATGCTTCCAATCAGCCACTGCCCCCCCTTAGTTATCGCGATTGGCACAATATTATATTTTTCCTTATCAAGAGCCTCCATCGCCTGATTGGCGGATTTCAAAGAAACCTCGTGTTCACCAGACTTTCCACCAAAGATCACAGCTACGTTGATTTTTTTGCTCATATTATTTTAAAATTTATTATTCAATACAACAATCAACCGCCTTTCGCACTAATTCTCCAAGCTTTCCCATAAAGCCTGTTTTCGCTTGATCATTTTTTCCAATCGCTTGATCATCAATCTTTTTCACGTCTCCTGTGTTAATGACTTTCATGTTGATTCCCCAAAAAAGAGAATAAAGATCATAGGCTTTTTGAAAAAGATTTTGGGCTTCTTCTTTTCTTCCCATCCCTTGTTGTTTGGTGCCAACTTCCATCAAACGCATTGAGGCTGCCAACAAATGTTTGGAGATACACCATTCCTCACCTTGCGGATCTTTGACAATTTTTCGAAGTAAATCCCCTCTCATTTTTCTCACTTCTTGCAAAAGATCAAAATATTCCGGCTTACCAAGCTTTGCTCCTGTGAAAAAGAAATGCTCTTCGATGCTCACCAAATTCATAATAGCAATGGACAGATCTTGATCAGAGGAAAGATCAAGCTTGTCCTGCTTTTTCATTGTGTCAACTTTTTCAATTAGTTCGTTGAGATTGTTGATTGGGTTATTCATAAACAATAATCAAGAGTCAAGGAACAAAGAACAATATTTTTATAAATTTTTATTGTTCATTGATCATTGATCTTTGTTTTTTAATTTAGCAGGTTAAAAAATAAAAAATACCACTTAGAATTCCCAGCATTGCGACTGGCACGACAACTTTTTGAAATGGAAAAAAAACTTTGTCATTGTTTTTCTTTTTGAGACATGAGTTCAAAAATACCGCTATAAGGAAAAAAATACTACCAAAAATTATCCCCAGTAGTAATTTGTCTATTCCCCAAAGCTTATTAGCCGGATGTCCAATCATTTCACTTTTATATAATGGTCCGATAGTAAAAACGTAAAATAGTCCAGCGACCAAGATTTTTCTGAAATAAAATTTTATATTCTTCCTTTTTAACCAATCAATTGTCCAAATTATCATTGAAATCAAAAGCCCGCCAATCCAAACTCCGGAAATCGTGTCGTCAATTCCCAGATATTGGGAAAGCCCGACGCAAGCGCTCACCGCTACCACACACACCGGGCAAACCGCTTGCGCACTGTGCGCAAAAAATAATATCACCGTAGAAAAAAATAATTTTATATAATTTTTGAATTTATTGTTCATTGTTCTTTGTTCATTGATTATTATTTTACTTTATCCTTAAAAAATTCAATTACGTCCTTATCACCAACATAGCACTTCCCTTCCGCCCAAAGCAAAGGCACTCCAATTTCTTTGGTGTCGATTCCACACTTACCGGCTTTTTCCGCCAGAAAGGCTGCATTATTTTTATTATGATACACTTCGCCCTGAGAAAAATTTACCTTCTCCGTTATTTTATTCTCTTCAATATATTTTTCCACAATCTTGCAATGCGGACATTCTTGCCCATAGAAAAATATAATTTTTGCATTCTTGTCCACATCACCACTAGGTTGTCCGCAACCGGACAAAATCAAACTCAATCCCAAAAACACGGCGGTTAAAAAATATTTATTCATTCGTTTATTAATTTTAAATTATTATACTAGGCACTAATCATACTAGCATAAGACCCTATTTGTTTCAATTTCTTAAATTTGACTTAATTTTCTCTCTAATTTTCCACCCTTCACAATGCTTCAGCACTCCCAAATACGATTGTAAGCTTTGATTGAATGATTCTTCTGAAATTATCCCGCTTTTCAAGTCATTTTTTTTATTTTGGATTTTTTTAAACATTCGCTTTTTGGTTTTCGTCCGCAATACTATATAATGAGGCAAGGTGACATATCCTAAAAAATCTATTCCTTGACTAAATTTTCGTATTTCAACTTTATTTGGATGAAGTTCTAATTTTAATTCATTTTTTAGAAAATCAGCAACTTGCGATAAAATATTTTCAAGATAATCACTTTCTGAATAAATAATAGTAAAATCATCAGCATAACGAAAATAATTTTTCACTTTTAATTCTCTTTTTATGAACCAATCTAATTCATTGAGATATATGTTGGCAAAAATCTGTGAAGTGATATTGCCAATCGGCAATCCTCTTTTTTCATTTTCATTTTCTTTTAACGCCCCCCCCCCAGATATTTTTCTCAAATCGCAAGGGTTCTATAGACGGAGAGAAGAAACTTCCGACAATTTCTTCAATCAACCATAAGAAATTTCTATCGAAAATTTTGTTTTCAATCAGCTCAAGGAGTTTTTTGTGATTTATGCTAGCAAAGAATTTTTTAATGTCGCATTTTAGAACATACGCGGGACAAGTATAATTCTTGCTTACTTTTCCCAAGCACTTTGAAAGATTTTTGACGGCCAAATGGGTTCCCTTGTTCTCTCTTGAGGCATAGGAATGAAAAATAAAAGAAGAATTGAAAATAGAATAAAGCTTTTTGAATATGAGATGATGCACGAGCCTATCTTTGACAATCGCTTTGTTTATAATTCTTGGTTTTGGATCTTGAATATAAAATGTTTTGTATTCGCCATGATGATAAGTCTGATTTTTCAATTCTTCACAAACAGCAAAAATATTATCCTCCAAAAATCTTTCAAAAAATTGTACCTCTGTTTTATTTTGCTTCCCGCATCTAAATTCTTTCCAAGAAATAAAAAGATTTTCCAAACTAATTAATTTATCGTACATATTTATGAATGATTACAATGATAATTTACCCGTGATTAAAAAACTTTATGAACTCTATAAAAATTTCTATAACTATTCAAAACTTTTTCCCAAAAAAGACAAGTACACGCTTGGCAGTAAATGCGAAATATATATCTTATCAGTTTTAGAATTGCTAATCGCCGCTGGAAGTGCTTCCAAAAATGAAAAAATTGTTTTTATCCGAAAAGCTAATATAAAATTTGATACTTTGAAAATTTTTATCCGGCTTGGCAATGAAATAAAAATGATTGATGATAAAAAATATCTAGCCTTGCAAAAACAAATTCAGGAAATAGGACGGATGATTGGCGGATGGCAAAAATCTTTCAACTAAAAGATTTGGAGCCCCGAACAAATTCGGGGCTCTGTTTTTTTAGGCACAACCTGAAGAGGACGAGACCGCCCGAGTTGTTGTCGAACGCGTCAGAAAGATTGTCGGTATTGTCGAAGTTGAACTCGTCGTCATTCGCGTTGAAGTTGAGTGAGTAATCGGCGGACTGCCAAGAAATTTATTTCTTTCCGTCTGTTTCACCGAAGATGAAAAAGATCATCTTCTGAATTTTATTTTGCCCCTAATGAGCACTAGAAAGAAACAAGTAGTGCCTACATTCTTCGCATACACTCTTGCAATCTGAAAATTATGATCACAAGATTCTGATGCTCTATGAAGAACCATAGAATTTCGGCGACAGCAATTCTTGTTTTTCAACAAACGAACTACTATACATTAGCCTACTCTCAAAATTACTTTAGCAAATTTTTTGGAAAAATAAAAGGAGGCTGATGAAAATCATCAAACCTCCAGTTTTTCCCAAAGACCAAAAACCAAAATCCTAATCCAAGAGAAAAGATTCCAAAGAGCAAAAACCTGCACTACCTGAAGAGGACGAGACCGCCCGAGTAGCCGTCGAACGCGTCAGAAAGACGGCCGGTATGGGCGAAGCCGAACCCGCCGCCATGCGCGCCGAAGCCGAGCGAGCAACCGGCGGACCGCCAAGAAATGGAACCACAAGTATAAACTGGCGTATGAAAATCGCGTGCCATTGCACCAGCATATGTAGCCATTACAATCCCCGTATCAATTCCGCCCGCCAACGCAAACCACCCATACTGCGTCAGGACTTTCATCGCTTCGCGTTGAGCGAAAATTGAAAATCCCTGAAATGGGTTTGGCGAGTACCATGCCGATACGGATTTTTCGGCCATTAATGAAACGAGATCTTCGTGGCCAGTTTTGGGAATAATTTTAACATTCCCAGTCAGATTTCCGTCGCGGTAATTTGTGAATTTCCGCTCCGGAAAACTTTTTTTGTAAGCCCGCTCAACCGCCGGCAAGATAAGACCTTGCAACGACGCGCCGTAATTTTTCCGAGCGTCATGCTTCGGAAAAATAATCCGCTGGGCACGCTGGAAAAAATTTCCGATCAGTTCGTGATCGAAATATTTTTCCTTTAGCGCTGCCGTTTCATCTTCGAAACGGCCAGTTTCTGCAAACTCTGTCCCTTTCGAGAAAAAACTCGCGACTTGTTCACGGATTTCCGTGCAACTTAATTCGGGAAGCTCGGCATGAAAATCCCGATTCTCATCGCATACTTTCGCTGTAATACCAAGATGCGACGGAATTGCACGCCCTGTGTGGTCGAAAAACTTGCGGATAATATCTTCGAGGATTATCCTTTTTTCTCCCCGAAGAACCGCTTCCGCACCTTCTTTTTCTCCGGGAAATGCTTCAATTAGTGGTAATATTTTTGAAGCATCCCAACCTTTTAATTTTTCAAGAACGTTTCCCATGACTTCCTCCTTTAGGCTCATTTCGCCCAAATAAATTTGCCCTCAAAACCCCGGACCGAGGCCTTTCCGCCATTCGGAAAGAATATAAATTTATACACCCAAAACAACATTCTGTCAACATCAATATGACTTTTTTGGCTTAGATAAAACAAAATAAATTTTATCGCTAAAATTTTATAGAGATTTTCTCTCGCAACTCCCTCTTAAAGTTGAGCTTTTTGAAAAGCTTAGGCTCCACACCAAAGCTCAACTTTTTTTGCTCCTCTTTTACGAAAAAACAAAACAGCCCCGATTGCTCGGGACTGTTTGATTGATTCGCATGTGCGCGTTCTTAGTGCGCTATTCGCATACTAGAATCGGTCTCTTCGTCCGCCGAAATCTCGGCCACGACCATTTCCGCCTCCAAAGCCACCTGTGCGAGGTCGGTCTTCTTTTGGTCGGGCTTCATTAACAGTCAATGCTCGTCCTTCAACTTCTTTTCCATTGAACATGTCAATTGCAGCTGTCGCTTCCGCGTCAGAACTCATCTCAACAAATCCAAAACCTTTGGATCGTCCAGACATTCTGTCGGTGATGATCATTGCAGAAGCTACTGTTCCCGCTACGGAAAACATTTCTTTCAATGCTTCATCATTCACATTGTAGGATAAATTTCCTACGTATAGTTTTTGTGCCATTTTCTTTGTTGCCTTATTTAATTTAATATTGCAAGGCGACCTCTCTCATATCGCTTGTTCCTTACTTTTTTTAGATAAGGCAAAACTTACTGAGAAGACTTACAACTAAAAAGATTGTAGCTTAAAAAAAGAAAATCGTCAATGCTGGGGAAAAATTATTGAACAGTATTATCTAGAGCTTGTTCTTCTGAAATTTCATCTATTTTCGGTTGTTCAGGCTGAGTCTCCACAGATTGATCATTTGTAGAAGTTTCTGAATTATTCTGTTCCTCACTTGGCGCTATTTCTGGTGCAACTTCCGGTGGTAATTCCCCTTTTTGCAGTGTGGCATATCCAAAGAAAGCATTGAAGCGATTAGACCAAATCAAGACATTGGAATACTTTTCCAAATCAACCGACTTGCCCACTTCATAATTGACATTTCCCATGGTTGATTTCATTATCCCCAAATCAATAACATCATTTTTATCCAAATTCAAAATTGGCGAAAGATAAATGTGCATATCTTGCCCATTGACCATTTCAAAACCCTCCAGTCGCAAGAAAACATCTCCCCCGCTTTTGACAAAAAGGGCTTTGCCTTTCAAAACTTGCTCAACATTATTAAATCTTCCTTGGGAAACAATTTCTCCATTAGCCGGAAAAGTTTCGTCTAGATTGTCTATCTCAATAACTTTTCCTGGTTCTTGAGAATTGGCAGGAATTGAATTTTTCGGCATTGGACGCGGAGAGTTTTTTATTTTTTTCACCAAAAATATTATCCCGACAATTATAGCTAGGATAATAATTGCAACTAAAATCATACTCGCCACTTTTTTCCAAGTTTTTTTCTGATAGGTTTTGCGCATTACTACCTTCGGTTTTCTGAATTTTTGGAATATATTTATGTTTTTGAAAGGATTAGTAATTTTAATCATTTTTACTCTTTCAATAATCTTCCTCACAGCTTTTTCTAGTTGTTCTTTTTCGATAATTCTTTTTTTACTTTTCTTAATTTTTCTAACTTTTATAATTTCTTTTTTCATTTACCCTGTTAAATAAGATTTGAATCTTGCAATAAGAAACATCTTATTTGTGTTTATTGTTATTTATTTTTTTCACCCACTGTTAATTTGAATATATTCAAATCTAATTTTAATTTTTGAAAAAGAATTAAAATTATTTAACAGGGTGAATTTCTAAGATAATTATA
>JBAZSS010000041.1:0-8640 GCA_041662285.1 Parcubacteria group bacterium | reverse complement strand
GCGACACAAAACTCACTGCCAAGACTTCGTTTTCAGATCGCAAAGTAAAAGGGAATGTTCCCAATTTTATATAGCGTTGCATCTCAAATGCATCCACATCGAGCCAATAATTTTTTACATTATTTTCTTCTTTTTTTAATTTTTCATAAACATCTTTTGCGTCTGTCGAATACAAAATCGCGTCCTTGATTATTTGCCCGATTCCCTTGATGGGAAATTTATTATACTTAAAGAGCATGTATTCAGAGAAAGAAACGGGATGAACATCCACAAAGAAAACTCTTCTTGCCACATCTGCATTGATTTGTTCTCGCAACAGCAAGGCTGATGAACCAGTACAAAAAATCATTACCTTCTTAGATTTGTCATACATAGACTTCAAAAAAAGTGCCCATTTTTCATCATAGTGAATTTCATCCAAAAAAAGAATCAGGGGGGTGTCAATCTCCTCAATGTGCTTACCTATCAACACCTCGTAATTTTCAATAATATCCCATAGACTGACATCAAATCTTTTTATAGCTTCTTCTACTGACAAATAAAGTTTTGTTATATCTTCATTAGGCAAGGATAGAAAAAGTTGCGCCAAAAGCGTAGTTTTGCCTGTTCCGCGCAGTCCCGGCATAACGACTATCCGAGGCTCAGTCCCCTTTTTCAAAAAATCGGTTACGTACTTTTTCAAAACCAAAAATATACTTCTTTTAAAAAGAGGTTTGCCTTGCATATCATTAGTCAATCCTTTCAATCTTTTAGGAGATTGCACGATTTGCGTTTGGATATATTCTTGTAATTCTTTATTTTTCATATTTTTATCCTATCACAAAGGGTTAATAATTGTCAATACTATACCATTACAAAGGGTTAGTAAATTTATTTTCTAATTTATCCCCTGTTTTAAGCATAATTTACCTCTTTTTCTTTATGGATAATGTCATAATAGGTCTAGTTATACCTAAATTATCCATATTTTATACCTATTTTAGTATGCCCATTTTTCTCCTTTTTTTGTGCATATCTATCGGCATCTGCACATCTTTTGTGCATATTTACAACTCCCCCGCAAAAGCCTTCTTCAAAACCGATTTTTTCAACTCCTCCAAATCTGCCAGTTTTTGCTGATAAATCACTTCCAATTTTTTAGTTTCAATGTAAAGTGCGTCGAGTTTGGCGACGATGGATTTTCGTTCCTCTGGCGGTGGAAAAGAAATCACCACATCATCTAATATGTATCTTGTTATCTGATTTATCATAGTATTTTCACCACTTGTTATCTGTCTACGAAATTCACTAGATTTAAAAAACCATTTCAAATAAGCATTTTGGTTACTTCGAACAATCATCATAAAAGTTCCAAAAGTCATTTTTTCTTTAAGATTACCAATTGTAGCTGTTTTCCCAACTAACCTCTTACTTCCATTTCGACTACACATTAAAATATCGCCATCATGTACAATTATCTTGTCCTTGACGATTTTATCCACCTTTACTATATCAGAAAAATCTAGATTATCATTTTGAACGTTTGATGAGCGTAGTACAACGATACCTTTATTACTAACATCTTTAGGTGAATAAGTTAATCCGTTAAAATATTCAGCCACTTCTGATAATTTTTTAAATTCCCATCCCTTACTATTATTCGTAAATACACCATGCAAATAATTATCAAAAAGTTCTTTGGCGTTTTGCAGATTTTTTTCTGCATTTTCTTTCGCTTTACCAATCCCCTCAAAAACCTCATCTAAAATTTTGACGATGCGGTTTTGTTCGGGGAGGGGCGGAACAATAATTGGAAAATCATAAATATCGTCTTTACTAAATCCTGCCTGCGCTGATCTAGCCGATACTTTGCTAAGTCGTTCTTGAAACTCATCTGAAATTAAATAAAAATAAAAATATTTTTTATTTAAAATATCAAGATTCGGTATCGTTTTCATTACAGCAACATTGTATGCTCCTTTTTTATTGATTAAAATTTTGCCAACCGAAGCTCCATACCTACCGAGCAAAATATCTTCTTCGATGCAGTGCCTGTTTTTATTTGAATCTGGAATGTAAGTGATATATTTATCGCTTCCAAAATCTCTGATTTGTAAAAAACGTACATAACCTTTTCTCGGTTCATGAATAAAATTAACCTTGGGCGGTTGCGAACCACCATCAAAATCACAGACTTCACCAAGTTTTTTTGTTTGCCAAAAAATATTTTTCTTTGATGTTTTGGTAGATATAATCATAAGCCTAATTCCTTTTTATTTCTATCAACACATCTGCTAATTAATTTTTCTTCAAGATTTCTCCTCATTTTCAAAAGATCTATCCTTTCTGGTATATACTCCCTTGTTTTTTTGGATAAAAATATTATTTTAAATCTAAACTCTAGTATAGCTAATATCGGCACAATAAAAATTAAACTCCAAATATTAAATCCGATATAGATACTAAATAGAAAAACGACTCCAATATATATACCCAGAACAACCCAGGATAAGCAATTAATAATTTGTCTCCACTTGCGAACACACTTAGTTTCTAATAATTTATTTGCTTCTTGTAATTTTGCTTTAATTTCTTCAATTTCTTTATTCTTATCAGTAATAATAGTCTCATTATCAGAATTTTTTACTATCACTTCTTTTAATTTTGCTTCTTTTTCAATCATGGCTTCATTATTTTTTAAAAGTTCACTAGTCACTTTTTTCATTTCTTTTTTTATTTTTTCTATATTATCTTCGCTGAGAAGATCATTAAACCCATCACTTCCCTTATTCTTTAGGATGTTTTCAGTTTCGCCATGAGACATTAATATTTCTATATCACTATCTGTAATAACACCCTTTTCTTTTTGCTTTTCCATTTCAAGTATAAATTTCTCCCATAATTGACTACTGATTAGTTTCTTTCTGGTATAACTCGCAAGAAAATTATGAATATAAGCAGAATCAGCACCCTCTAAATTTTTTAACCAAAGAATACTTGCAAATTCATCAATAAAAATAACCTCTGGGATTGTCTGATTTATTTTATGTCCATACTCATTAAAGGAGTACCTTGATAAAAGAGCATCGGCTGTTAGAAACACAACCTTAGCATTTTCAATTATATGAGCATCGCTACCATTTCTTAATTTTTTTATAGCCAACGCTGCGGCCAAATCATGACTAATGGAGTAGGGATTTTTTTGTTTAATTTTTTTTAGTTTTTCTATATCATCTTCTTTTTCGCGTAGCAAATCAGCCTCCCTAAAGGAATAATCAGTCTCAATTTCGATTTCACTAAGTCTTTTTTCTATATTTTCTATTATTACAATAACATCGCTCTTTGAAATATTTCTTTTTTTCAAAACATGGTATATAGAATCAACTACGATAGCAGAGGAATATTTTCCATAGTCTTTTAAATAACCTCTCAATTTATTTACAATTTCATCTTTAGTAAAAGAAAAAATAGCCAACTTTAATCCTAATTCTTTAATAATTTTAGCTACCTCACTCGCTGATTTATTATAAAAATCTTCATGATAACCCATCAAACTAAATACGACGTTCGTATCAAGATAAATTTTAAATCCTTTAAATTTAGCATTTGTTTCAAAATTATTCTTCAAAAAAGCAAAAGAAATTATCTTGCCATATAATATAGATTTTAACCTCTTAAAACTTGTTGGGTCAGACTTTTCTGATTTTACAAAAAAATCCGCTATACATGAATGCAGTTCGGAGTCAGAATAACATTTAGTTTTCTGGTCTCCATGCAAAACTAAACTTGCATTATAAAAGTTTTTTTCTATAAAATTATCCAACTCATTTTCTAAGATAGCTTCACTAACATCCCCCTCATATTGACTATTCTGTATAGAAGTTTTCATATTTTCTAGCAATGCTCTTTTTTCCCTACTCATATCTTTTAAGCCATCCGCAATCTCGACCCGCTTTTCTTCCCCTATTTTTGTTAGATTAATTGTAGCAACATCTATATTTTCATAATTAATATATCCGTTCTTCTTCAAACGCTTCAAGATAGTACGGAGCACATTTGAAGGAATTTCTATTTTAAACAAATCACTTATAACATTCTGGATATCTATCAATAAATTTTTCTTACTTGGTTCAATAACTTGCAGGACAACATTGCCAAAAACACTGACCATATCTTGGTCTGTTTCATAGAAAGATTTTATTGCTGCAAAAATTGTAATTCTTTGATTCATCTACATTATAGAATTAATTTCTTTTAATACCCGATTTACTTCCTCATCCAGCATCTTCATCTCCTCCAAAATCTCCTTCGGCTCTCGCAAAATATTTTCTTCTTTTCTGTTTGGATTTTTAACAGACAGATCAAAGGTGGCTTTATCTATATTTTTAACATCCACTGACCACGAATTGGCGCTGTCCGCTTTGGTTTTTTGAAGTTTTACAAATTCTTCCAAATCTTTTTCATTCAAAGAATTAGTCTTGCCAAGATTGCGATCAAGATTTAGTTGATAGAACCAAACTTTTTTGGTGGTGAACCCTTGCCTCGCCGAAGCTTCAGCGTAGGTGGGCTTTTCAAAAAACAGCACAACAGTTTTCACTCCCGCACCTTGAAAAGCGCCACCAGGTAAATCCAAAACTGAATGCAGATTGCAATTTTCCAAAAGCAATTTGCGAAGCGAAACCGAAGCATTGTCAGTGTTAGAAAGAAAAGTATTTTTGATGACAATTCCCGCTCGCCCACCGGCTTTCAAAATTTTGATGAAATGTTGCAAGAAAAGAAAAGCGGTTTCGCCGGTTCGGATGGGAAAATTTTGTTGGATTTCTTTGCCAATGCCTGCACCAAAAGGCGGATTGGCCAAAATCACATCATAACGATCTTTTTCTTGAATGTCATTGATGTTTTCCGCCAGTGTATTCATATGCCTGATGTTCGGCGCTTCAACGCCATGCAAAATCATATTCATTATCCCGATAATATATGCCAGACCTTTGATCTCTTTGCCAAAAAAAGTTTTGTTTTGCAAAATATCCATTTCTTTAGAAGAAAGTTTGGATTGATTTTGGGTCAGATAATTATAGGCTTCCACTAAAAAACCAGCTGATCCGCAAGCGCCGTCATAGACTGTTTCGCCGATTTTCGGATTAACTGTTCTCACAATAGTTCTGATGAGCGGACGAGGCGTATAATATTCTCCACCATTTCGCCCAGCATTTCCCATTTTGGCAATCTTGGCTTCATAGAGATGAGAGAGTTCATGTTTTTCTTCATAAAGCCGAAAATGCATTCCATCCACCACATTCAAAATTTCTCGCAGTTTATATCCGCTGGAAATTTTGTTTTTTAACTCATGAAAAATTTCCCCAATTTTATATTCAATAGTGCTCGGTTCTTCTGATCTGAATTTTTTGAGATAGGGAAAAAGTTTGTTATTCACAAAATCGTTCAAATCATCTCCGCTTAAAGCTTTGTCGTGATCTAGCTTACCACTTGCATCTTTTGGACAAGCCCAAGCATTCCAACGAAATTCACTCGACAAAATATATTTATATTTCTTGCCAGCTAAAGCGCTTTCCGTTTTTTTCGTTTCCTCCAAATCATCCAGATATTTCAAAAACAAAATCCACGAAGTTTGCTCCACATAATCCAACTCAGTCCCGCAACCGGAATCAGTATGAAGAATATTGTCTATATTTTTAAACGATTGTTCGAACATAGTTTATCTAAATAATTACGTAATTATACTATACCCCCATCTCCTAATAAATCAAAAAAACGCAACCTATTATTCCGCTCTTGTTTCTGATTCGTTCATAAAATTTTTATTGCAACTAATATTCTCCCAATATTTTTAAAATCTTTTCCGAAAGATAGCTAAATTCTTTTTGCGATTGTTCCAAATTTTCTTTTGTTCCTTTTATATTTTCAAAGCCATCGATAATTGGATCAAGATTAAAAATAGCCTTATTTTTGATTTGTGCTAATGGAGATAATTGTCCAAAGTCTTTAATTAAGGCCAATTCCACCTTCCATGATTTTTCAACTAGACCATTACGACAATGTTTTTCTGATAAATACTTTTTAATATGTAATGGGATTTTTTCAATCCATTCTTCATTGCTTTTGATAGGTTTTTTTGAATATTGATTGTATGAATTTATTACATAACCTATAAACAAACCTTCACCATCCAGAACTTTGTTATGAGGAATCCCCTTGTCCTTTGCCAAAACTCGGGCAGTTTTTTTCCAATTATCTTTCCATTCCTCAAAAGTGTTTCCTAAATTTTCAATGCCTTGAACGGAAAAAGCGTCTGGCATCAATGGTGTGATAAAATAATCAGAACCTAAAAATATTACCCTGTTTAAGAGATTGAGATTCGGAGATGTATCGATAATAAAAAGGTCAATTTCTTCATCTAACCCTTTTTCAGTTAGAAATCTATCAATAGCGCTTGTGATAAAAAATCCTCGTTCAACGCCTTGTGCCGCCTCTCCATAAGATGAGATTAAGGAATTTTCATATTGAGACAATTTAAGACTACCTGCTAAAATAAATAGATTATCATTGGTTCCAATTTTTTCAAAATTAACATTCTTGTCTATATCAGTGCCACCCTTAATGATACCTTCGAGAACTGTATAGATTGTTTTTTGATTATCAGAGAACAGATTTTTTTCAAACATGCCCAGTGCTAACCTAGATAAATTACACTGAGGATCTAAATCTACTAAAACAGTTTTATATCCCATCTCTGAAAATTTAACTGCGCAATTAAAAGCCAGCGTAGTTTTGCCTACTCCACCTTTATTGTTGGCAAATAGAAGTTTTTTCGTCCTAGCAAATTTCATATTCCAATTATAACAGATATTTATCTTTTTACAATTTTATCCGCTGAATTTTCTAAATGAAATATTTTCTATTTTCAACTTTGAAATTTCGGGATTTTGTTTTCGGCGGGTCGACCGGCTTTTTTCCAGGCGGAAAAAGTGTTGAATTTTGCATAATCAATCGCGATAATTTTTTCTTTGTTCTCGCTTTTCCCGCAGGTGCGGGAAAAATAGACAATGTATTCCGGCTTTTTTATCCAGCTCAAGGAATTAGCTAATTCAAAAAGATCACAAACGACTTTGTCAGTTTTTTCTTCAAAATCGGAAAAATTACTCACTTCAAAAATCATTTTGACGTTTCCTCTTTCACTGTTCACAATCACATCCGCTTCGATATAGTGTTTGCCTTCTTTTGGCCCAACTTTGACATATCTCCCAAGCTCAACCAGATTAAGTGGATATTTATATTTCTCAATCAATTCAACGTAGAGCTGAGCTTTTATAAGCCCTTCTTCCTGTTCTTTTGATTCTTGTTTATCCCCTGACAAATATACTACTCTTGATTCATCACGAATAATCAAAGTTTTAGCAAAAACTTGCGAAGCATATTTTTTTTCACTGCTATCAGCCAGGCAAAAATTTTTGTTTTTATTTTTATTCTCCAAAAGCATTTCAAATTTTTCCGCTGAAAGAACTACCATCTTAGGGCATCCTCTTTCTGTGAGCGTATAGTATGTATCACCTTTTTGCACTTCTTCGGCAATGTTAAAAATATTTTTTCTGGCCGACGTGATCGACAAAGTTGTTTTTGTACGCATCTTTTATTTTAAATTTAGAAGTTATGCGTACATAATAGCGTACATAGAATTTTATAGCAAGCCCTCGCATTTCAAGCTGAGAAATGAATTTTCACTCACGATCACATGATCGATTATTTCTATGCCCAAAATATTACCAGCTTCAACTAGGCGTTTTGTGACTTTTAAATCATCCTCGGAAGGATTAACATCGCCCGAAGGATGGTTATGACAAATTATTATTTGCGCGGCGCAGTGACGAATGGCCGGCTCAAAAACTTCCCGCGGATGAATCAAGTTGGCGTTGAGAATTCCCACGGAAATAATTTCCCGTTGAATTTTTTGATTGCGCGTGTCTAAATAGAAAACCACAAAATGTTCTTTTTTGTTATCCCGAATGTCTTTCAAATTTTCCCAGGTGTCACGCGGAGACAAAATCAGTTCAGTTTTTTTGCCGTTGAGAAATCTGCGTCCCAATTCAAAACAAGCCAGAATTTCCGCCGACTTGACTGGACCAAGCCCAGAAGTTTCTTTCAATTCAGAAAAATTCGCTTTGGAAAAACCTTCCTTGCCAAATTTCCTGATAATTTTTTTCGAGATTTCAACCACATTAGCATCCTTATTGCCAGTTCGAAGTAAAATTGCCAAAAGCTCTGCATCGGACAATTTTTCTGGTCCATATTTTTCCATTTTTTCCCGCGGTCGATCAACGCGCGGAAGATCTTTTATTTTTGACATAATGATATTATACCACTAAAAAATATTCTTGCAAGATTCTACTCTGATTTATTTTTTTTCTCCGGCTTATCCTTTAAAAGACTCACTAAATATAAACTTACAAAAACTACTCCTAAGGTGATGATCACTGCATAGATAAACTTCGCCCACAGACTGTTTTGTTCCAATGGGAAAAAATATTCAATGGACGATTTAATGGCATCGTTCCAGGCAAAACCGGCCACCAGACCTAGGGCGGCTGTAATATAGCCAGCAATTTTGTTCCTTACTTCTCGATTGATATTAGAGACTTGTTCACG
>JBAZSS010000040.1:0-9152 GCA_041662285.1 Parcubacteria group bacterium | reverse complement strand
ATTACCGAAGCGGGTTTTGGGGCGGATCTTGGCGCGGAGAAATTTTTTGACATCAAATGTCGAAAAGCAGATTTAAAACCGGATGCGGTGGTGCTTGTAGCGACGATTCGATCACTAAAATATAATGGAGGGGCAGAGTTGGAAAATATAGCGACACAAAATATTGCATTTTTGCAAAAAGGAATAGTAAATTTAGAAAAGCATCTAGAAAATTTGAAAAAATTTGGCGTGCCAGTAGTTGTAGCGATTAATGTTTTTCCGACTGACACAGAAAAAGAAATTGATTTTGTGTTTTCGCGTTGCAAAAAATTAGGAGCCCAAGTGGCCGTTTCTAATATTTGGGCTGAAGGTGGTGAAGGTGGAGTGGATTTAGCCAAAAAACTTTTGGGAACTTTGGAAAAAAAGAAAACAAAATTCAAAGTGCTCTATGATGAGAAAAAAAAGATCAAAGAAAAAATAGAAAAGATTGCGCGGGAAATTTATGGAGCGCGGGAAGTAAAGTTTGGCGCCAAAGCTCAAAAGCAAATGGAAAAAATAGAAACAATGAAATTAGACGGTGTTCCAATTTGCATTGCTAAAACACAATATTCTTTGTCTGACGATCCAAAACTTCTTGGGCGGCCAAAAGATTTCACAATTAATATCTCGGAACTCAGACTTTCAAATGGCGCTGGATTTATCGTGGCAATTGCCGGAGAGATTATGACAATGCCTGGGCTACCAAAAATTCCAGCATCAGAAAAAATAAACATTACAGGCGAAGGAATTATTAAGGGATTATTTTAAATAAATTACTAGTGAAAAATAAAATAAAAATTTCTTAAAATTAACTCGAATCATAATTTTTTAACTAAAATTTTCTTAAGTCGACGGCTGGTACAGAAAATTTTAGAAAAAATTAAGATTCTCAGACAAGAATTTTAACAAATTTTTATTTTATTTTTCGAAATTATTATGAAAATTTTAGATGGAAAAAAATTGTCGCAGGAAATTAAAGCAGAGTTAAAAACTGAAGTGTTAGGATTGAAAGAACGAGGAATTGTTCCGGGGCTAGCGGTTATAATTGTGGGAAACAATAGCGCTTCAGAAACTTATGTGAAGAATAAAAAACAAGCTTGTGAAGAAGTGGGAATATATTCCGAAATTTATAAGCTGGAAGAAAAAATTTCACAAATATCATTGTTGGCGTTAGTTGAAAAATTAAATAGTAATGAAAAAGTGCACGGAATTTTAGTTCAACTGCCGTTACCTGCGCATATTGAGAAAGAAAAAATAATTTTAGCTATTGATCCAAAAAAAGATGTGGATTGTTTTCATCCGGAAAATATTGGAAAAGTATTTCTGGGTCAAGAAATTTTTCCACCTTGCACACCGGCGGGAATTTTGGAAATTTTAAAAAGGTCTGAAATTGAAATTGTTGGCAAAGACGTTGTGATTGTGGGACGAAGCAATATTGTGGGAAAACCTTTGGCGCTTATGATGATAAATGAGGGAGCGACGGTGACAGTTTGTAATTCTAAGACTGAGAATCTCAAAGAAAAATGTCTGGGCGCGGATATTCTAATCTCGGCGGTGGGGCATACTGGACTAATCACAAAAGATATGATAAAACAAGGAGCAGTAGTGATTGATGTGGGAATGAATCGAGATGATGAGGGAAAATTGACAGGAGATGTAGATTTCTTGGAAGTTTCTCAAATAGCCAGTGCAATTACGCCTGTGCCGGGAGGCGTGGGGCCGATGACAATCGCTATGTTGCTTAAAAATTCCGTACAGTCTGCTAAGATTCATAATTTACGAAAATACGAATCTGGCGAAAGTACGAATTCGTAATTTAGTTTAATTTGTAAATTCGTAAATGCTATGCAAATAGAAGTTAAAAATATTTTCATAAGTCCTGTGAATATGTTGCGACGAGCTGGGTATGCCTATCAAAGACAGGAAGGAGAAGAAATGAGTTTTGTTAGGCCATTTAGCGCCTCTGGCTATCCAAGATTTCATATGTATGTTAAGGTGAATGGAGCGGATATGATGGTTAACATTCATTTAGACAGGAAAAAAGAAACTTATGGTGACGATACTCGCCATCATGGGGAATATGAAAATGAAGGAGAATTAGCTGATGAAGTGCGAAGGCTCAAAGCGATTTTAGGATAGTGTGAGCTTTGGGCATGTGGCGGAATTGGTATACGCGTATGCTTCAGGAGCATATGGGAGTAATCTCTTGAGAGTTCGAGTCTCTCCACGCCCACATCGAAAAATAGAATATGCCCAGATGGCGGAATTGGTATACGCGCCAGTCTTAGGAACTGGTTCTCGCAAGGGATTGGAGGTTCGAGTCCTCTTCTGGGCACAAAATAATTTTATAAGGTATACGCGTCCCGAGTACTCGGGATTCTCGCAAGGGATTGGAGGTTCCCTGTCCGCCGAAGAGGCGGGGAGTCTCTCCCAAGGCACAATGAAAAAAATAATTATTACAAAAAATAATTCAGGTGAACGAACGGACAGATTCCTGGTGAGGGAATTTTTTTCTTATACACGAGGAGAAATTATTCGTAATATAAAAAGCGGAAATGTTTTGGTGAATGAAAAGGAAGTAAAGCCGAGTCATGCGTTGAAAGAGGGGGATGCGGTTGAGATAAATATTTCAGAAAAAAAAGCGGGCATAATTACCAATAAAGATGTGAGTTTTGAAATTGTTTTTGAGAATGAAAATTTTGTGGTGATAGATAAGCCAGCAGGAGTGCAGGTACATCCAAGTGAAAAAAATGAAGCGGATACTCTAGTAAGTGGACTTTTGTATAAATTTCCGGAAGTTGGAACTGTTGGAGATGAACCGCAAAATAGGCCGGGAATTGTGCACCGGTTGGACAAGGATACTAGCGGGATAATGCTCATCGCGAGAAATCAAAAAACATTCCAAGAATTGAAAGATAAATTCAAAAATCATGAAATTCAAAAAACGTATTGGGCGGTTGCGCATGGAAAACTAGAAAGCAAAAAAGGAATAATTGACAAATCATTGGCAAGAGCAAGAAACTATAAAAAACAAACTATTGCCAATGCAAAAACGCAAACTAAAGTCAGGGAAGCTTTAACAGAATATGAGGTTTTGAAAGAAGGGAAGGAATATTCTTTGATAGAGCTAAAACCAAAAACTGGTCGAACGCATCAACTCAGAATCCATTTGTCTTCACTCGGTCATCCAATCGTAGGAGACGAAAAATATAAACTTCGAAACATAAAAACAGATGAAAGTGTTGCGCGTCATTTGCTTCATGCTAAAAAAATTAATTTTAGTCTAAACGGCAAAAATTTCGAGTTCGAGGCCAACTTGCCAGATGATTTTTCGAAATTTATGACAGAAGCCGAAAATATTTGACTAAATATTGATTTAAGGCTAATATAAGAAAGCTAAAATAGTTCTAAAATTAGCCTAAATTCTCAATATATTGGGATAATTTTTTATTTAAGATATAATTTGTTATAATAAAACTATGGAAAAGAAAGTAATTGCGTTTAACAAGAATTTGAGAGGTGAAAACAAGATGGATTTTAAGGCGGGAGACGTGGTAAAAATTCACTTGAGAATCAAAGAAGGTGAAAAACAAAGACTGCAAATGTTTGAAGGTTTGGTTTTAGGAGTAAAAGGCAGACAAAGTTCTTCTCCAACTATTACTGTGCGAAAAGTGTCTCATGGTGTTGGGGTAGAAATGATTGCGCCACTTCTTTCTAAAAATGTTGAAAAAATAGAATTAGTCAAGAAAGCCAAAGTAAGACGGGCAAAATTATACTACATCAGAGATCTGACCCCAAAACAAAGCCGAATGAAATATAAAGTGTTGAAGGAAGCTATAGGAGAAAAGGATGAACAGAATAACACAGAAGCAAAACAGAACGACACGGAAGTAAAAGAAGGAAAAGAGGTAGAAAAAGAAGTAGAGAAAAAATAATCGAGGCGAACGTGGCGGAACTTGGTATACGCGTAAGCTTGAGGTGCTTATGGGAGCAATCCCGTGGAGGTTCAAGTCCTCTCGTTCGCACGCAGATTTTTTGACTGCCCACCGTGCGGGATAAAAGTCCCATCGAAGGCACCACGAATTATGGATGTAATGGGCAATTAGCTCAATGGCTAGAGCACCTCGTTTACACCGAGGGGGTTATAGGTTCGAGTCCTATATTGCCCACATTTAAAAATAGGTCTACCTGCCAAACTTTCTTATTTTATTATATTTTTTCCCAACTAAGAATAATGATTATAAAACTGAAATAGTTGAGGATATATAATAAGATAGGAAAGTTAGGCAGGCCGAGTTAGCTCAGTGGTAGAGCAGAGGACTGATTTTCGGTCCGCTCTGAAGTAATTCAGGGATGAGAATTGGATGAATTCGAGGAAGCCTAAAACTAATTTTATTAGAAATGGTAATCTCGAGCTAAGCTTCAAAGGGCTTAAGGTTTTGAAGAAAGTGTAGAGACTAGCAAGTGAGTCCCAACAATAATCTTGCATTAGCGTCCGATATCCTAATTTGCAAAGTCGCAAAAGGATAATGAAATAGTCCGATCCTTGAGGAAACTCAAGAAAAATTTTGGAAAATCCTTGTGTCCCCGGTTCAATCCCGGGACTCGGCACCACAAAAAAATGTATGGCATGTCTACTAAGTTTAGGGTGGGCGTGCCTGCCAAACTTTCTTATTTTGTTATATTTTTCCCCAACTAAGAATTAGGATTAACTAACCCAAACAGTTGAGGATATATAGTAAGATAGGAAAGTTAGGATCGGCGTGCCTGCCAAACTTTCTTATTTTGTTATATTTTTCCCCAACTAAGAATTAGGATTAACTAACCCAAACAGTTGAGGATATATAGTAAGATAGGAAAGTTAGGATCGGCGTGCCTGCCAAACTTTCTTATTTTGTTATATTTTTCCCCAACTAAGAATTAGGATTAACTAACCCAAACAGTTGAGGATATATAGTAAGATAGGAAAGTTAGGCAGGCGGGTGTCGTATAACGGCTATTATATCAGCCTTCCAAGCTGAGGACGGGGGTTCGACTCCCCCTACCCGCTCCAAAATAAAAAAAACAGTCCAAAATAATTAAGGGGGGCTGTTTTTTGTAAATTAATATCTTTTACGAGAAATATGAATAAGTATAGATTGCAAAGGAAAAAAAGATGGTATGATCCAACAACTAGAAGTGTTGTGGTGTTATTCTTGATAATGCTCTTGGTAAATTGGATTTTGAATTTTGATATAGACGGATCATCTTCTGGGATTGATAAAAAAGAAAATAAACTAGCAGTAGATAAAAATAAGGTGCTGATAAAAGAAAAAATATTCTTGAGCTATAGTCCAAAGGGAGAGGCACAAAAAGTATTTGGAAAAATTGAAGAAAAAAAACTTCCTGACCCACTTCCTGAAATTATAATTGAAGAACCTCCACTAGAAGTAAAAGCGCCGATACCAAAAGCACCCTTGCCTCATCCGATTCCCGTAAAAATATCATGCAAACATCCGAGTGATAATCCAAGCAAAAGTAAAACTAAAAAACATTCTCATGTGGATGAGGATTGTTGTCCTGATCCAGATGAATACCCCAAGCCAGGATGTGTGTATAGCGCCAAGGGCCTTTCGATTTTGAAAAAGCCTAAGAAATAGTGGTTGTCTATTTGAATAGCTTCGAAATAAAAAATTAGTTTTAAAGAAGTTTGCTTTTGCTTATTCACATTGAAACAAGACTGGTAGAAATATTAGTTTTGTTTTTTTGTACTAATTTATGCAATAATTAGCAAGATGAAAAATATCTCTATTTTGTTTTTTTCTAAACTAAACTAGAAAGGAAGGTGAAAAAATATGATGAAATTATCTTGTCGAGACATGGGAACAGACTGTGATTTTGTGGCAAAAGGTGAAACAGCTCAGGAAGTAAAAGAAAAAATGATGGCGCATGCCAACACGGATCATATGGATATGATGAAAAATATGAGTGAAGATGAAAAAGCAGATATGATGAAGAAGATGGATGAGAAAATGATGAGTGAATGAACGACATTCCCCTAAAAAACAGCTTGAAAAAATCTTGAGCTGTTTTTGTTTCTAAAAACCCTTCACCAACGAATTATAATAATTTATTTTTTTATTATAAACATCAATTTGTTCGTTGTAGGTTTGGATTTTCTTTTTATATTTTTTCAGTAGATCATTATAATCTTCGACTAGATCATTATATTCTTCATAATCTTTTTTCTTCTCAATTTTTTTGAGTTTCTTTTCAAGTTCCAAAAGTTTTGCTTCATCGGCGTTGAAATCATTTTTCTGCGCAGTGAGATTTTTTTCGAGGGTGTTTATCTCGCGACTGAGGGCGTCAATTTTTTTGGCCAGAGCCAAGGAATCAGCGATGCCGGCATAGGTTTTGCCGGAAGAGACCGAAATGATTTTTGGCTCGCCTAATTTTTTGGCGTCAAATTGTTCAAGCTCACTACTTTGCGAATAACTTTTCTTTTCCAAAGGCAGTGCCGAGCCTTTTTTGGAATCAATTTCTGGAATCATGCCAATGCGAAAGCCAGTGGAGGTAGTTTCAGCGTAGCAATAGCCACTGTCATAGCTAGAAAATTCGGCTGGGCATCCAATTCCAACTGCCATGTGACGCTCGTCGTCATAGGCCAAAAGGGCGGTGCCATAACCCATTTGAGTTAGAAGATTAGCCAGAAGAAAACTTTTGTCAGAACAAACACCCTTGTTTTCAAAGAGTGTTTCATAGGGATAGTTGGTGGCGCCACTTCCAGAAAGTATTGCCTCGGCGCGCGAGTGATCATAGGGAATGGCTTGCACAAAAGCTAATGCAAGCTCGACCATTTGGTCAGGGTTGAGTTTTTTTTCTGTCCCTAAATTTTGAAGATCGGTAGCTAAGAGAGAAATGGAATCATCACTGGAAGTATGACGCAGAAACATCGCATAATAATATTTTTCCCAATCAGGGGAAAGTTCTCCTTGATAACTGTATGTTTTTGGGCTGTTAGCATAGAAACTATAAAGTGAGCCGTAGAAAGTTTTGGATAATTTATAATCCTTTCCATTATATTTCCATTGAAACTCAGTTTCTTTTGGATTTTCCAAAGTAACTATTTGTTCCTGAACTTTTTGCGAAGGAGGTGTGGCGGTATGATTGGAAATATATTTTGTTCTCAACCAAAAAGCCAAAATTAAAACTGCGGCGAAAAAAACAATTCGCAAGATAATACGCAAAATTTTTCTAAATGTATGCATTTACCCTGTTAAATAAGATTTGTAGCTTGTAATAAGATACGACTTAATTTAATTATGTTATTAATATTTAACCCGCCTGTTATTGATTTTAATTGTATACAAATCTAATTTTAATTTTTTAAATTAAAATTATTTAACAGGGTGAATTTATTATAGCATGTAATTTGAAAAAACTAGGATTCTATTCTGAAGTGCAACATTGTCTTTTTTAAATTGTAGCATTTTTTTAATTTTTTTCATAAAATACTTCTCTAGGAGATAGGAATCCTAATC
Source organism: Parcubacteria group bacterium (assembly GCA_041662285.1). Classification (GTDB taxonomy): domain Bacteria; phylum Patescibacteriota; class Minisyncoccia; order Moranbacterales; family UBA2206; genus UBA2206. The sequence continues at coordinate 1,614 of JBAZSS010000040.1, read as the reverse complement.
TTTTCCTAGGTCGATTATTAATTTCTGATACTGCCCAATTAATTTCTTCTTGTTTAATATTGGCGAAAGCCATACCCTTAGGAAAATATTGTCTGAGCAATCCATTGGCATTTTCATTACAACCGCGTTCCCAACTATGATATGGATAAGCAAAAAATATTTTCATCCCAGTTTCTCTTTCAGTCAGTTCATACTCAGAAAAGGTAGTTCCGTTATCGTAAGTAATGGTGCATTTCTTTTTAGCGGAAATATTTTTAAATCTGTTAATAGTTTTCTTTTTTGTTTCTTCGGCAGTAACTACTTTTAATTTATCTGCCAGTAGTAAGCCACTTTTTCTTTCTACGTGAGTGAGTATGTGATTTCTATCTTTGCCTAAAATTGTATCACCTTCCCAATCTCCAATTCGACCTCTTTTTTCTACGATTGCTGGTCTTTCATCGATTCTTCTCTTTTTTGCTTCCTCACGCTGTTTTTCGCGTATTCTGGTGCCGTATCTTCTGCGATATTTACCTTTTTGACAACGCAGATATTTTACTAAATCTTTTCTTTCTTCATGAATGTATTTGTAGATACTATCTTTGCCGATATACCGACTTTTATCATCTTTCCACTTCTGTTTAATTCTTCCAGCGATCTGTTCTGGACTCCAACGCTTCTTAATTTTTTTAATGATGTAATTTTTAAGCCATTTATTATTTTTAATTTTTCTTTGTTGTTGATGTGCCTCAATTTGTCTGTCGGTAGTTTTTTCTTTGGCGATTCCCGCGTGATATTTTTTGTTTTTGGTTTTGTTTCTGTTTTTCTCCCGCCAAATAGTAGTTCTGTCTTTTTTTAGTAGTCTGGCGATATCTTTTTGTTTGGTTTTTGCCCGAAGCAATGCTGATAGCTCATTCCTTTGAGAGGATGTAATATGTGTGTAGGACATCTCGTTAGTGGTTAATGATAATAGTTGTGTATTATCCATTATACCGAACGGGATGTCTTTTTTTAACTCATGTTGCACTTGTGGGTAGAATGTAGGAAGTGTGTTTTGACAGAATAATCGTTTAGTGATAATATACGAATTAGTTGCGATTGACTTTTTCGCTGGTAAATCAGCGTTTTTTAGTTTCTCCTTACGAATTACGAATTTTTTACGAATATACTAATGTGAGCTGAATATTTTTTACTGTTTTATTAAATTATTCGTATTTCGTACATTCGTACTGATTCGTAATTCGTAAGAAAAAAGCCTTAATTAATTTCATAATATTAACCTATGCAGATTCGAAACATCGCCATTATCGCGCACGTTGACCATGGCAAAACAACTTTGACCGATGCTATTATGCGCCAAACTGGAATGGTGAGTGATGAAAATGTGTCGATGGATAACAACGCGTTGGAACAAGAACGCGGAATTACCATTTATGCGAAAAACACTTCAGTTATATATAAGGATACGAAAATAAACATCGTGGACACCCCGGGGCATGCTGATTTTGGCTCGGAAGTGGAACGAGTACTTCGCTCAATTGACAGCGTTGTTTTGGTGGTGGATGCGCAAGAAGGGCCGATGCCACAAACTCGCTTTGTGCTCAAAAAATCTTTAGAGCTCGGGCTAAAACCCATTGT
>JBAZSS010000039.1:0-9737 GCA_041662285.1 Parcubacteria group bacterium | reverse complement strand
GGAATTTTGGAATATTTTTCGCCGGCAGTCCAACTCGGGCTTACTGCCACGCCAAAGCGAAAAGACAATGTGGATACTTATAAATACTTCGGCGAACCGGTTTATGTTTATTCACTTAAAGAAGGAGTGAATGACGGTTTTTTGACGCCGTTTAAGGTGAAAAGAATTCAGACTACGCTGGATGAATTTATTTATACTTCTGACGATCAAATTATCGAAGGAGAGGTTGAATTGGGAAAAATATATAAAGAGCCAGAATTTAATAGAACTATTGAAATAGTACAAAGAGAAAAATATCGGGTTGGTGTTATTTTAAAAGAAATAAATCAAAATGAAAAAACTATAATTTTTTGTGCCAATCAAGAGCATGCTTTGTTAGTTCGTGATTTGATAAATCAAATGAAAGAAAGCAGGGATTCGAATTATTGCGTGCGGGTGACGGCTAATGATGGCGCGCGCGGAGACCAATTTTTGCGGGATTTTCAGGACAATGAAAAAACTATTCCAACAATTTTAACAACCTCACAAAAACTTTCCACCGGAGTGGATGCGCGAAATGTCAGGAATATTGTTTTGATGCGACCGGTAAATTCAATGATTGAATTCAAACAAATTATCGGACGCGGAACCAGACTTTTTGACGGAAAGGAATATTTTACGATTTATGATTTTGTAGATGCTTATTATCATTTTTCTGATCCAGAGTGGGATGGTGATCCAATAGACGAAACCACAGAAAAAAAGTCAAAAGAATTCGAATATCCGAAGGAGGCAAAGGATACGAGCTTGATTATGAAAGATGAAAATCAAGAAGATCCAAAGAGAAAATTGAAAATAAAGTTACGCGACGGCAAAGAACGAGAAATTCAACATATGATTTCTACTTCATTTTGGAGTGCGGATGGCAAGCCAATTTCTGTGGAAGAATTTATGGATAATATGTTTGGCGCGATGCCGGAATTTTTCAAAAGTGAAGAAGAACTTAGGCGTATTTGGTCAAATCCAACAACTCGCAAAGGTTTTTTAGACAGTATCGCAGAAATTGGTTTTGGCAAAGACGAATTGGAGACATTGCAAAAAATGATCGACGCCGAGCAAAGTGATTTGTTTGATGTTTTAGTTTATATCTCTTTTTTAACGCCGACAATTTCCAGAGCGCAAAGAGTGAAGCAATCAAAGAATAAGATTTTTGAAAAATTGGATGAAAAACAAAAAGAATTTTTGGATTTTGTTTTGAATAAATACGAAGAAAAAGGAGTGGAAGAACTTGATGAAGAAAAATTGCCAATTCTTTTGAATCTGAAATATCACGCGATTGCTAATGCTGAACAATCACTTGGTGATGTTGAGAAAATCCGCAAAATGTTTTTTGGATTTCAGAAAAATCTTTATGCTAAAGCGGAAGAAGAACTTATTTATAAATAGAGAAGTAAGGATTTAATTACGTAATTAATTACTTACAGAAAATCCTAAAAGGGCGATTTGATTTGAAAGTTTATGTCATCGTTTGAAAATATTCATCTAAAAACATATGGGATTTGTCGTGTATTTCAAAAATATGCTTGAAGGTGTATTTAGGTTGGAAAGCAGTCGAGAGCTATTGACATAATAAACTCAATCAATTAAGATTATTTCACTGGGCAATTTTGAAGCCCAAGGCGTTTCGTTTTTTAATTAATGTTTTTTATTTTATATGCCAACAATCAATCAGTTAAAAAGAAAACCGAGAAAAACTACAGAAAATAAAAGCAAAACACCGGCTTTTAAATATGTTTTTAATACTATTCAAAATAGACCAACAGACACCGCCGGTCCGTTTAAGCGCGGAGTGTGCATCAAAGTTTCCACGACTACTCCAAAAAAACCTAACTCAGCATTGCGAAAAATTGCTCGTGTAAGACTCACAAACGGAATGGAAGTGACGGCCTATATCCCCGGTATCGGACACAACTTGCAGGAACATTCCATTGTGATGATTCGTGGAGGTCGCGTTAAAGATCTTCCGGGAGTGCGCTACCATATCGTAAGAGGCGTGCTGGACACTGCTGGAGCAGCTAACCGAAAACAAGGCCGATCAAAGTACGGAGCAAAAAGAGAAAAAGCTAAAGAATAATTAACGCAGAACACACAGAAGATAAACAGAACAACGCAGAAATTTTTTCTGTGTCATTCTGTGAGATTATGTGTAGCTCTGTGCAAATAAAATGGCAAGAAGAAAAAGAATTTATCAAAAAAATACTAAACCAGACCCAAGGTATAATAATATGCTAGTAGGGAAATTTATGGTGAGCATAATGGAAAGCGGAAAGAAAACTATTGCAGAAAAAATAATGTATGATTCTTTTGATATCATTCACGAAAGAACAAAAAAAGGCGGTTTGAATATTTTTGAACAAGCTATCAAAAACGTTTCTCCTTTAGTGGAATTGAAATCTAGAAGAGTGGGAGGTGCTAACTATCAAGTCCCGGTTCCAGTAGCTGGAGACAGGAGAACAACTCTGGCTATCCGCTGGCTCAAAGCGGCTATTAATGCGAAAAAAGGCAAGAAAATGGCAGAAAAATTAGCTGATGAGCTTATCGACGCTTCAAACAAAATTGGTGGAGCCATGAAAAAACGAGAAGACGTCCACCGAATGGCTGATGCTAACAAGGCTTTTGCACACTTTGCGTAATCCTTACGAATTACGAATTGGTACGAATGTACGAATTACGAATAATTTTATAAAAAATAAAATATTTTTAACTTACACATTAGTACATTCGTAAATGTTCGTAATTCGTAAGGAAAAAATAAAATTAATATGTCACGAGAATATAGCATAGACAAATATCGCAACATCGGAATTATCGCTCATATTGATGCTGGAAAAACCACCACCACTGAGCGTGTTTTGTTTTATACCGGCATCACTCACAAAATTGGTGAAGTGCATGAAGGCGCTGCCACGATGGACTGGATGGAGCAAGAAAAAGAGCGCGGAATCACCATCACTTCAGCCGCGACAACTTGTTTTTGGAAAGATCATCAAATCAATATTATCGATACTCCGGGACACGTGGACTTTACTGTGGAAGTGGAAAGATCTTTGCGAGTTTTGGATGGTGGCGTGGTAGTTTTTGATGGAAAAGAAGGGGTGGAACCACAATCAGAAACTGTTTGGCGACAAGCAGAAAAATATAAAGTGCCAAGAATTTGTTTTATCAATAAAATCGACAAAGAAGGCGCAGATTTTTATTACGCTCTAAAAACTATTTGGGACAGACTTACGCCCAACGCCGTAGCTGTGCAACTGCCAATCGGAGAACGAGGAGATTTTTCCGGCGTGGTGGATTTGATCAAAATGAAAGCCTATACTTTTTCCGGAGAGATGGGAGAAATTGTCAATGAAGAAGAAATTCCAGCTGACATGCTTGAAAAATCCAAGGAGTGGCGAGAAAAAATGGTAGAAAAAATTTCTGAAACTGATGACGTGCTCACAGAAAAATTCCTAAACGGTGAAGAAATTTCCGAGGTGGAACTAAAATCAGCTCTTCGAAAAGGAGTAAATGCCGTGACGCTTGTTCCAGTTTTCACTGGCACAGCTCTTCGCAACAAGGGAGTGCAATTGGTGCTTGATGCGGTAGTGGATTATTTGCCATCTCCGATTGATGTTCCAGCGATCAAAGCAACGGAAGTTGATGATGAAACTAAAGAAATAGCCATTAAATATGACGACAACGCTCCTTTTGCCGCTTTGGCTTTCAAAGTAGCTACTGATCCTTTTGTGGGTCAACTAACTTTCTTTCGAGTTTATAGTGGAATGCTCAAGGCCGGTTCATATGTTTTGAATTCTTCTAAGGGAGAAAAAGAAAGAGTGGGACGAATTTTGCGAATGCATGCTAATCATCGGGAAGAAGTGGATGAAATTCACACTGGCGGGATTGGAGCTTTGGTAGGAATGAAAAACACAACTACGGGAGACACGTTGTGTGATCCGGAAAATCCAATTTTACTTGAAAAAATAACTTTTCCAGAACCAGTTATCTCAATTGCGGTGGAACCAAAAACTAAGGCTGATCAAGAAAAGATGGGAATGGCGCTTCGAAAATTAGCGGAAGAAGATCCAACTTTCAAAATTAGAACTGATGAAGAAACTGCCCAAACTATTATCTCCGGAATGGGTGAATTACATCTGGATATTATCGTGGATAGAATGAAAAGAGAATTTAAAGTTGAAGCTAATATCGGTCAACCGCAAGTAGCTTATCGAGAAACAATTAAAAGTAATGCGCAAGCGGAAGGAAAATATATCAAGCAATCCGGTGGACGCGGACAATATGGTCATTGTTGGATCAAAGTGGAACCACAAGAAGCTGGCAAAGGATTTGAATTTGTGGATGAAATCAAAGGTGGTGCTATCCCGCAAGAATATATTGCACCGATTGGCAAAGGAATCAAAGAAGCTATGGATAATGGAGTTTTGGCAGGCTACCCAATGGTGGATATCAAAGCGACTGTGTATGATGGATCTTTCCATGATGTTGACTCCTCCGAAGCGGCTTTTAGAATTGCTGGTTCGATGGCTTTCAAGGAAGCCTCTCGTCGCGCCAATCCAATTATCATGGAACCGATCATGAAAGTAGTGGTCACTACCCCAGAAAATTTTATGGGTGACGTGGTGGGAGATTTGAACTCTAAACGAGGCATCATCAAAGAAATGAATGATCGTGGTGAAGGCAATGCCCGAGTAAAAGAAATCGACGCCGAGGCTCCACTTTCTTCAATGTTTGGATATGCTACCCAACTTCGCTCCATGACCCAAGGTCGCGCTAACTATGTGATGGAATTTTCCCACTACGCCGAAGTGCCGAAAAATGTCGCCGAAGGAATTATTAGTGGGGATAAGAAATAGGAATCATGAAGCATGTAGCATAAAACAAATTTAAATTCCGTAGAGACGAGGCACTGCCTCGTCTTTTTTGTGGTAAGTTGTTTTTTTATTCAAAATGTGATTATATAATAGTAAATAGCTTTATAATATTTTTTATCAACGAATAAAAAATGTAAAGGAGGGATTTACTAATGCAAAAAAATGGCTGTGAGTTAAAAATGTTTTTCAGCGAAAAAGATTTTAAGATGCTGGAAAAAATGAAAAAGGGTCATAATGATCCGAATTTTACAACAACGGTCAAAAGAGCTCTAAAAAGTCAGGAATTCATTGATGAAAAAATCAAAAAAGGGAGGGTTTTTTTCTGCGGAAGAACTTTTCTGGGTCGATTATTTTCCACTTTTCGGGTTACTTTCGCAAAGTAATACGATCCATCCCTAAACACCCCGTCTCTCATTTACGCAAAACTGTGTATAGAGAGGCGGGATTTTTTATTTGTCGCAGAAATTGTGATAAAATATTTTATATAAAATTGTAGACGGTAGAGACGCCCCGCCGGGGCGTCTCTACGGTGCAATATAAAATAATTTACCATGTCCGAAAAATTCAAAAACAAATACGCAATTAAATCTGCCAGATTATCAAATTACGATTATTCCCAAAACGGAATGTATTTTGTGACAATTTGCACAAAAGACAAAGAATATTTTTTTGGGGATGTGAAAAACGGGGAAATGGTGTTGAATGATGTTGGGAAAATGGTGAATAAATATTGGCGCGAAATTCCAGCGCATTTTCTGTTTGTAAAATTGGATGAATTTGTTGTAATGCCGAATCATGTGCATGGGATTGTGGAAATATCGCATGATGAAATTAATAATGATTGTGGTGGTGTGGACGGCGTAGAGACGCAGCATTGCTGCGTCTCTACGGTGCCACCATTAAATACAAAAACATCAAATACATTCTATAAATTAAAACCAGGATCTTTGCCGGTTATTATTCGTTCATTCAAATCCATCGTTGCAAAAAATTGCAAAAAACAATTTCTAAATATTGGATTCGCCTGGCAACCTCGTTATTACGACCAAATAATTCGAAACGAAATTTCCCTCAACAAAATTCGTGAATATATTCAAATTAATCCGCAGATGTGGGAAAGGGATAGAAATAAAACAGAAAATATATTTATGTAATTTTCCATTGACATCCAATTTCAAATAAGTTAGCATTTAGTTATTAAAATAATTTAAAAATTATGTTGGATAAAAAACTCAAAGAAGCGCTTGATCTCTTGGGAGGGAAAGCGGTGATAAAAGATCAGGATCAATATTATGTGATTCTCAGTCTTTCAGAATTTAAGAAAATAAAGAAAGAAGGCATAGAAGGCTTGACAAAACAAGAATTGGTTGATAAAATCAACAATGATATAGCAAGTTGGAAAGTGATTCAAGAAGAGGAAAAAATTGAAGATATGGATCTTAGCGAAATGAGTGAAGCGAAAAGTGAGGAAATACGCTACGAAAAGGCCGATTAGTCTTATCCACAGTAACAAATATTTGGGGGACTTGCCAAAATAATAAAAGTGTATTAAACTAAATTTTGTAATAATATAACTTAATAAAAAATCGCGACTAATTGCGAATCCGGTGTTTTACCGGAATTTTCCGCTCTGGCGGGGGATGCAAAAATCGCGCCAAAATTAAAACTATGGCAGCAGAAAAATTTGAAAGAACTAAACCTCATGTTAACGTTGGAACTATCGGCCACGTTGACCATGGCAAAACCACTTTGACAGCGGCTATTCTTCATGTGCTGGCTTTTTTAGGAAAAGCTAAGGAAAAAGGAATTGACGAAATTGACAAAGCCCCAGAAGAAAAGGAACGAGGAATCACTATCGCGACTGCACATTGTGAATATGAATCAGAAAAAAGACATTATGCTCATGTTGACTGCCCAGGACATGCTGACTATATCAAAAATATGATTACGGGTGCGGCTCAAATGGACGGTGCAATCTTGGTGGTAGCTGCCACTGATGGTCCTATGCCACAAACTCGAGAGCACATTTTGCTTGCAAAACAAGTGGGTGTTCCAGAAATCGTAGTATTCTTGAACAAAGTTGATATGGTTGATGATCCAGAATTGGTTGATTTGGTTGAAGCAGAAATTCGAGAACTTCTGACTAAATATGAATTTGATGGAGACAATGCTAAAGTTATTCGTGGATCAGCTCTCAAGGCTCTTGAATCAAAATCAGCTGAAGAAGAAGCAGCTAAGCCAGTGCTTGATCTTATGGCAGCACTGGATGAAAAAATTCCGCAACCAGTACGAGAAACTGAAAAAGATTTCCTTATGCCAATTGAAGATATCTTTTCAATTGAAGGACGAGGAACAGTGGTGACCGGAAGAATCGAAAGAGGCACAATCAATATCAATACTGAAGTTGAAATTGTGGGAATCAGACCAACACAAAAAACTATTGTTACAGGAATTGAAATGTTCAACAAATCTCTTGATAGTGGACAAGCAGGAGACAACGCCGGAGTATTGCTTCGTGGAACTAAAAAAGAAGATGTAGAGCGAGGTCAAGTTTTGGCAAAACCAGGATCAATTACCCCACATACTGAATTTAACGGAGAAGTTTACATTTTAACCAAAGAAGAAGGTGGAAGACATACCCCATTTTTCAAAGGCTACAAACCACAATTTTATATCCGAACAACTGATGTGACCGGAGAAGTGGTGTTGCCAGAAGGAACTGAAATGGTTATGCCGGGAGACACAGTGAGTTTTGAAGTTAAATTAGGTGCTCCAGTTGCTATGGAAGAAGGAATGAGATTTGCTATTCGAGAAGGTGGAAAAACTGTTGGCGCCGGAGTGGTAACAAAAATCGTAAAATAATCGTTTGCTTTCAGAGCTCGTCTCTTAAGTTTTATGAGGCGAGCTTTATAAAGCATAATTAATAGATTATATTAAAAACTAAATGTTGAAGGTAGAATCAGATGTAAAACCAAGAATCAGGATTAAGATTAAAGCGTATGATCATAAAATTATTGATCAATCAGCTAAGCTTATCGTTGAAACAGCTCAGAGATCAGGCGCGAGTATTGCCGGACCAGTGCCTTTGCCTGCTGAGATAAGAAGGTACACTGTTAACAAATCAACATTTGTTCATAAAGATTCTCGTGATCAATATGAAATGAGAATTCATAAAAGATTAATTGATATAATTAGCCCAACTCCAAAAACGATTGATAGCCTTACGAATCTAGATTTGCCAGCAGGAGTAGATGTAGAGATAAAAATGTAAATTCTAATATTTCGCAAATAGCAAAACGAATGAATGCGAATAATTTGAATACATTAGTATAAACATTAGCGACAATTAGCATCTAGTTAAAGTCTGTACCTGCCAAATTTTCTTACTTTGTTATATTATTCCCCAACTAAGAATAATGATTATCTGACCCAAACAGTTGAGGATATATAATAAGATAGGAAAATTAGGCAGGCGAGATACTCAACTAGCCAAGAAAGAAATTTCTATAAACTCCCCAAGGAGTTTTGGCTGGTAATAAACCAGTTTTTTTTAAATCAGACACGAAGAAAGCGAATAATTACGAAATAAACAAAATAGATTAGTTAAAGTTAGTGAATATTAGTTAAGTTAGTGTTTTTTATGAATAAATTTATATTAGGAAAAAAATTAGGTATGACAACGCTTTACGGCGAAGACGGTGCACTGAATGTGACGCTGGTTGAATGTGCTTCAAAAGTTAGTTTGATTAGAAACAAAGAAAAGAATGGATATCAAGCAGTTCAATTGGAAATAGATAAAACTAAGAATAAAAAATTTAAAAAAGAATTCCGAGTGGAAGAAATAAAATTAGAAGAAGGTGCTGTGCTGGATGTTTCAATTTTCGAAATTGGCGACAAAGTAAAGATAAGTGGATTAGGCAAGGCTAAAGGTTTCCAGGGTGTAGTAAAACGACATGGTTTTGGCGGATCGCCTAAAACTCACGGACACAAGCATGATCTTCGCGCTCCTGGTGCGATTGGTTCTGGATTTCCTGAGCATGTATTGAAAGGTAAGAGAATGGCCGGAAGAATGGGTGGAAAAAGAGTCACAAGTAAGAATATCAAGATTGTTTTTATAGATAAAGAAAAAAATATTTTAGGACTTGAAGGTCCAGTTCCGGGAGTAATGGGACGAATTGTGGAAATAGCTAGCGTTAAATAACAATAATTATGAAAATTTCTGTTTACAATATAGCCGGTCAGGAAGTGGAAAAGATGGATTTATCCGAAGCTGTTTTTGGAGTGAAGAAAAATGATGTTCTTATCCATCAGGCAATGGTGGCGATTCAATCAAATCAAAGACAAGTTTTGGCTCACACAAAAAATCGAGGAGATCGAGCTGGATCTGGAATCAAGCCATGGAAACAAAAAGGAACAGGACGAGCACGAGTGGGATCAGTACGAAATCCTGCTTGGAAAAAAGGTGGGGTGGCTTTTGGACCAAGAAATGATCGAAATTTTACCAAAAAAATCAACAAAAAAATGAATGCCAAAGCAATTTTGATGGTGCTAAGCGCAAAACTTAAGGACAATGAAATTATGATTTTGGATAAATTTGATTTGAAAGAAAAGAAAACTAAAGCGATGGCCGATGTCTTAAAGAATCTAAAAATTAGCGCCAAAACATTAATCGCTTTCACAACCTTAGAAAAAGATCTCAGAATTGTTAGTCGAAATCTCAAAAAAACAGAAAATATCCTGACGAGCCAATTAAATGTTTTGGAAATGCTTAAAAATAAATTTTTATTAATGTCAAAAGACTCAATTAAATATTTGGAAGAAAAGTAT
>JBAZSS010000038.1:0-11263 GCA_041662285.1 Parcubacteria group bacterium | reverse complement strand
TTGAACCTGCAAAGCCTCTGTTCCGTAATTTCAAAATCACTCACCACGCCGTCCACGAGCGGTCTAGTCGCCACAATATGACTTGGAGTTTTCCCCACCATTCTTTTGGCTTCTCGCCCAATCGCCAAAACTTGGCCGGTTTTTTTGTTGACCGCCACCACAGAAGGCTCATTAATCACAATGCCTCGGCCTTTGACATAAACAAGAGTATTGGCTGTTCCAAGATCAATCCCAATATCCTTGGAAAATCCGCCAAAAAAATTACCAGTTATTTTTTGCAAAAAGCTTCTAAATTTAGCCATATTTCAAAACTCCAACGTCTTTTAGTTGGGGAAATTTTATAATTTAAAAAGATTTTTTATGTTTATTTTTACCCTTCTATTTTACTTTAGTTGGGAGTTATTGTCAAAAATAGGAAATTTATCATTTTATTTCGAAAAAACTATTGCAGGTTCAGGCGTCCTCGCCTGAACCTTTTGTTTCTGGCAAAACTTGACTTCCAAATAGAGAACTAAGAACTATGCGATTCAAGCGAGACGCTTGAACCTGCAAATTATTTAGTTTTTAACTCCTGCAGAAAATACTTTTTATCCTCCATAGTAACGCAACCGCTTGCATCAACATCCATAATAGGACTATAATTACTGCCTCCTCGGCATGAGTTTAAGCTTTTATTAAGGTATTGATTAAAAATTATTAAATCGTTGTTATCGCAGATCATGTCATGATTGAAATCGCACGACCTATAATTAGAACCTACTGATGGTTGCCGAGAAGAAAAATTATGCTTTGAATATAAAGCTACACCCATTAATACAATTGTAAGAACACTTAATGCTATGACTAGTGTTTTTTTATTAATTACCATAAAAAAATTATTAATTATTTCACTTTGCAGGTTCAAGCGTCTCACTTGAATCTGCGATGAGTATTAAAATATTTTTAATTCGTACATTAGTATATTTGTAATAAATTCGTAATTCGTAGAGATCACCTTACAAACTTCATCACATCCTTAAATGTCACTAAGATTAAGAGCAAGATAAGAAGCAAGAAGCCGACTGAATGAAAAGTTTGTTCGAGTTTTTGGCTCACGGGTGAGCCTTTCATTTTTTCAATCAGCACAAAAAGAATTCTTCCGCCATCGAGTGCTGGAATTGGCAAGATATTTATTATTCCAAGATTGATGCTAAGGAGCGCGGCAAATTGCAAAATATAAACTAAGCCAAGTCCTGTCACTTGCTTGGTGAGCACGGCAATGCCCACTGGTCCAGCTACGTCTGCGCCGACGCCATTACCCATAAAAAGACTCTTAATAATTCCGCCTAGAGCAATCAAAATCGCCACAATGAGGTTGCCAGTCGTTTTTAGCCCTTCCCAAAGCGCTTTAGACACCGAATATTTGATAATGGCTGTTTGCGCCAAATTTATGCCCAAAAGTCCTTGGCCTTCTGGAGCGCTAATCCGGGGTGTTATTTTTATCGATAAAGTTTGATCCCCTCTTATTATGCCTAAATTAAGCTCTTTCCCAGCATTGTTTTTTATGTAATTTTGCACATCCTCCACACTGGAAAGTTTCACCAATTCCCCTGTTGGATTTTTCTGATTTTTCACAATTTCATCGCCAATTTGAAGTCCTGCCGTTTGCGCTGGAGTTTCTGGCAAAATATCAGAGATTTGAATTTTTGTCGCAGACACATTTTCCGTTGAATCAACCGCTTGCGGAGCGCCAATCATAAAAACCAGCGAAATCAAAAGCCAAGCAAAAACAAAATTCATCGCCACACCCGCCGCCAAAACTTTTGTTCTCACCCAACCTGATTTTCCCGCAAAACTATCCGTATCATCCTTGTTCCCACCATCTTCACCTTTGATTTTAACAAATCCGCCCAGTGGAATCCAATTTATCGAATAGATCGTTCCGCCAGTGAATCTTTTCTCATGTGCTTCAGCCAAATCATTTCTTTCATTTTCATCATCACCATCACGACTGCCCCAAATTATCCGCCATTTTCTAATTGTTTTCAATATCTGCGTTTCTTCTAATCTTTCAGTGATAATTTCTTCACGAATTTCTTGACCCTGACTTTTTATGTCGATAGACTTTACCTCAATACTTTTCACTTCCATTTCTTTTTTATTTTCTTCTCTTGAGATAAGTTGCACTCCAAATATTCTGGGCGGAAAACCAAAACCAAATTCGCTAGCCTTGATGCCATTTCGCCGAGCCGTCACAAAATGTCCCAACTCATGAACAAAAATTAAAATCCCTAAGATTACTACAAAGACTAATACTGCTAACATTTTTTATTTACAGAGCTACACAGAATCTTACAGAACGACACAGAATTTTTCTGCGTTTTTCTGTTATGTTCTGTGTTTTTCTGTGATTAAATCGTCATTATCTCCTCTTCTTTTTTCTTTCTAATTTCTTCAATCTTAGCGTTATATTCATCCACAACTTTTTGTAGCTTTTCTTTACCGGAAAATTTGTCATCCTCGCCAATCGCTCCAGTTTTTTCCAAGTTTTGAATTTCCTCCCAAACTTCTTCTCGCACTCTTCGCACTGACACGCGAGCTTCTTCCGCTTTTTGGTTGAGCATTTTCACCAAATCTTTTCTCCGTTCTTCATTGAGCGCTGGAATGTTTATCCGCACCATTTGCCCATCATTGATTGGATTTAGGTTTAGTTGTGATTCCCGAATAGCTTTTTCGATATCCACCAAAACATCTCGACTCCAAGGAGTGATGGCAATTGTTCTGGCTTCCGGCACAGTGATGCTAGCTACTTGTTTGAGGGGTGACTTTGCGCCATAATAGTCCACCATCAAATCTTCCACTAGAGATACTGAAGCTCGTCCAGTACGAAGCTTTCCAAGTTCTTCCTTGAAATGTCCTGCTGTTTTTTCAAAATCATCTTTGTACTTACTAATTGTTTCATTGACCATATATTTATATTATGAATTATTTAGTAAAACCAATGTATAACTCCGTGCCTTCCGTTGGATTATATTCCAAAATATTCGCTTTCATCTTATTGTTAAACTGAAAAGTTTTCCAGGTTTTCCCGCTGTCAATCGATTTGTATGTTGCTTGATCCATCGCATAGACTATCTCACTGGAATTTTTCGGATTGATAGCCAAGGCTCTAATTGGAAAATTTTCCGGATTGTTGAGCGCCAAAACTTCTTCCCATTTTTCTCCGCCGTCATTGCTTTTCATTATCCCATCCGCACCCGCCAGATAGACAGTGTTTGCTCGCGTCGGATCAGTTTTCAAAATTTTATATTGTCCATTACCGTAAGAAAAAGATTCCTTATTGATATTTTCGGAAATATCTTCAATTTTTTCTCCCGCATCCTTGCTTCGCAAAATTTTTCCGCCATTAGTCAAAAAATAGACTAGGTTGCTATTTGTCGAATCTAGCACAATTTTCACAATTGGATCATCTGACAGATAAATATTCCTCCAGGTCGCTCCGCCATCCATACTTTTTATCACTTCTTTTTCACTAGTGGAAACGTAAATAATTTTTGAATTTTTTTTGTCTATATTCAAAGAAATGACTAATGGTCCGTCAGTCGGGCTGGTATAAATTTCTGTCCAATTAGCACCATCGTCTTCGGTTTTGAAAATTTTTCCCCTGCCTTGCCATACTCCACTGGCATAAAGCGTTCTGCCATCAGACGGATTGATTGCCAAGCCATATACTTTTTCTGAAACAAAATTCATAAACTCCCAAGTCTCTCCACCATTTCTCGTTTTCAAAATCCCACCTTTTCGCAGTCCTACATATAGATTATTAGCATCATACGGATTAATCGCAAAACTCAAAACATCCGCCTCAGCGATGTTAGCTTTGCCCTCGCCCTTGTTTTGTACCTTCCACTGCGCTCCACCATCAATTGATTTCCAAATGCTCTGACTTATCGTGAAAGTTGGCACGGTAGCAGTTTTAGTACTAGTGCAACCCGAAAAAATCAAAACTAAAAACGATGCGATTAAAATGGATAATGTTTTTTTTCCGCCCAAGGCGGATCCGCCTTGGGCGGACATAATTTTTTTCATAATGTTTTTTTTATTTACTTAAGTATATCACAAAATTAAAAAACAAAAAACCTCGTAAAATTTACGAAGTTTCAACTGTGCGCCATTTTTTTGACTTATCCGCCATAACGTGCTACTTAGATAGTAAGTTGTTCCTTTACAAAAAGCTCCTTCGGGGGAGCGGTTTCGATAGGTGGCCTATCGATTCAATTTTATGGCATTTCTCCTCGGGAAATGTATTGTTTTTTCACCTTGAAAAAGGAGAACGACATGAAAACAAAAAAGACAGAAGAATGGCAAGAACCTGAGTTGGATGTGCAAGCTATGGAATTAACAAAAATGTTCTATAGCAATTCACACTTCTCGAACGTACGCGGTCAACTGGAAGGTGATTTTATGAAAATTGCATTCGGTCCCATGTATAAAACTGAGGGCGAATTAAAATCTCGCACTCAAGGCAAGAAAGATGTCCGAAGTTTTTTTGACTCATTTTTTTGGGTTCAAGAAAAAATTGGACAACTTGAAAGGCTCGGCATGCATCAAGCAGCTCAGGAAGTGCGGGAAGCGCTACTTGATCCTCGGTATGTGATGCTAGGCGAAGTCGATAATCTCAAGAATATTGTGCCAGTAACGCTCGTGATGTTTGAAGCAAGATTAGCTTTGTCATTTCTAACAAAACCCCTTTACAAAAAACATTTCTTGGCTAAGGATATTCCAAGATGGGTTCGCAGAAGTTTTATACAACCCCATATTTTTGGGGAATATGCCACTTGGAAAAAAATTGGCATGGATTCTGTTTTTTCTGCCTTACAAACACTTTATCGTGAAACATATTGGGAAAGGTTTGATGATAAGGCTCACGATCTCTGGCAAAACAGAAGAAGGTATTCTGGTTGTTATAAAATACTACCCAATTCTCTGAAAGAAAAAGATGAAGAAACAAATCAGACAAAATGGCTCGGAGGGGGTGGATTTACTGAAATTTTACAAGCTCCAAAGGAGGAAATTCTTCAACTACTGACTCACGAGGAACAAAAACGAACTGCCATTTGGGAATTTAAATTACCCAAAAATTATCTTGACCATCGTTGGTTTAGCGTTGGCCTTCATCTTTTCGCCGAACATCCCTACTGGCAAAAGATGAGATTGCCTTTTTGCAGTTCCAATGTTTCATTTGGAAGAGGAGCAATCCTGAATCCGGGAGAAGCATACAACTGCTTCGACGAACAATCCAAACGATTTAAAGGAACAAGACTGATCAGTTGATAATGCACATTACCAATGCGAGAGTTGGCTTCAAAAGCTAACTCTCGCATTTTTTTTATTTCAAAAAACAAAAAACCTCGTAAGATTTACGAAGTTTCAACTGTGCGCCCACCGGGACTCGAACCTGGGACCGTTTGCTTAAAAGGCAACTGCTCTACCAACTGAGCTATGGGCGCATTATTTAAATTTCTATTTTTTTTAATATACTTTTTCTTATAAATTCTCTACCTCTGAAACTCTTCAGTTCTTTCTCGCGTTTTATTGCTTCTTCTCGTGAATTAAAATTTTCCTTATATACTAATTCCCAAACACCCTTATTCTTGCTTGTAAATGATGTCTTTTTATTTTTAAGCAATCTATTATGTCTTTCTAATCTTACTTTTAAATCAGCAGTTTGTCCAATATATATTTTTCCGTTTTGATTTTTAATTACATATACATTAAACATATATCTGTAAAAATTTACTAACCTGGGACCGTTTACTTAAAAGTCCGCCAGCTGGCGGATCTACCAACTGAGCTATGGGCGCAAAAATAACTTTTCTATTATATCACTCTCATTTCTTTAGTCAATAGAAAATTAACTAAACAAAAAAGTCCGGAAGTATAGTTTAGCTAATACTATAATTCCGGGGATAAGGTTTAGAGAGTTTTTTAAGAAAAATTAGGATGTGCACGGCTAATGAAATGACTCGTGTCAATTTCAGCATTTTCATTGCCAGATAAAATTGCTTTTTTCTTGAAAATCAAAAAGACAATTTCATCTATTCTTGCTAGTCGACTCTTATAACCGCCGTTCCTGACAGCAAGAGAATTGCATACCTCCTTAATCCTTCTGTTTACTACTACATCTGGCATATTTTTCCTCCTCTTTAAAACAAAAACCCTCTTCCACAGCGTGCCTAATAATATTAGGAAAAGCGAACCCCATTGGCCACTTCAACGCTGAAAATAACATACCATAAAATTTCATATTTTGTCAAAAACAAAAACATGCTACAATTACTTTATAAAAAAGAATTAGATATAAAAAAAATGAAAGGATTCGAAATTACTCCAGGATTTAGCAAGGACCTTTATGCTAATAAAAAAGATAATGATAACGTAATTAAGAAAGTTCTTGAAAGTGAAGGAGGTCTCTCTATAAATGGAGAAAATATAACTCCGATGGATCCTTTTTATATTCCCGAAGGATTAAACTCTGAAGAAAAATTAGACATTATTGCAAAAGATTTATGTATTGAAAGAAAAGATTTAGCCAAAAAACTACCAGGAATCTCGAAATCTTGGCAAGAATCAAAAAGATTTCTAACAGAACATTTATTGCCAGAAGAATATAATTTACGAATCCTTCCTAGGGAGATTCAAAATGTTACTGGATTTAAAAGCTTAAAAGAATTAGAAGAAGTTTTCAGTAAAACTACCCGAATAAAAAAAACTAACGGACTTGGCCTCTCCCCCTATTATTGCGCGCTAGCAAAACTAACAATAGCTACGAATGAATATTATACCGAAGAATTTGAAGGCCTTAAAAATGAAAGTGCTTATTTAGTAAGCCAATTTTTTCAAGAATGCAAAAATGGAACAAATCATTTTCATTTTGCCCGCAAAGCAGAAGAAGAATGGTCGCATGTCGGAATTTTGCTTAGCGACAGCTCCTGGATGAACGCAAAATTAAGCTTCAGGGGGAAAACGAAAGAGAGTGTGATAATGAAATTAGCCAGCAAACCAGAAATCTCTGCCAAGGAAATGATCAAGGATGGAATTGGACTTCGCTTTGAAGTAGATAATGTTAATGAAGCTAAAAAACTTTTCATTTTTCTCTCAGAATTTCTACCAAATAATTTTGATACTAAGAAATTGATCTTTGAAAATACAAATCTAATTGATGAAACTGACTCTGATTTTTTCGATGAACTAAAAGAAAAAAATGTCGCTTTCCTGCAAGAAGAAAACCCATCTACACATAAAGATTTTTCGTCTGCCAAATTAAGAGGTGCAATCAAAGTTCCGCAAAACGGCAAAAGGGATAATATGATGCTTTATAGAAATTTTGAAATTCAAGTTGTGCCAACAGATAGCAAAAATGAAACTGGCCTTGTCCAAAGCACAATCTATAAAAGAATTCAAAAACTATCCCTTTTTACTCGTCTCTTTGGATCTTTTGATGAAAAATTCCTAGATGCAATGTGCCAAGAAGCTAGTAACATAACAAAAATAGCCAAAGAAAAAATCAAAACTTACATAAAAGAAAGAAGCTTAGCAAGGGTTTCTTCCTCAATATCAAAAAATATAAAGTATATAACATTTGATCATTTTTCTCGCTGGGAAAAAGCCGGCCTAATTCCAAAAGAATTTACAATAAATAAAAATGATAGAAAGAGATTTGAAGAAAAAGAAAAATAAATCAAATCCTAGCTAAGCCTTTTTCGAATGAGATAAACAAAAAGTAACGGAAGAACCAGCCATAAAAAATGAAACTCAGAAGAAACTAAATAGTTATAAGCGTTGGGGGAAATATAGCCCAGCGCTATTTTTTTGGGCGTAATCGTAAAAACAATACTAAGGAGTAAAACTACTTCCAAAAAACTCATCACAAAAATCCGCCACATAAATTCGGAACTGGAGATATAAATTCCAAAGATTTTTTTGCTAAAAATTGTGACCAAAACCAGCGCAACAAAAAAGAAAATCAATTCAAATGAATAATCATTCAGATATTTTTCTGGAAAAGCTCGGAGAAGTGCCAAGGAAATATATATGCCTACGAGTGATTGAATAAGCCGATGACGCCCAACTAAAAAAGCAACCGCCACAGTCAAAATAGCCACGACCAAAAGAAGTGTGAAATCTTGTACAAAATTTTGCGAGATGCCTATTTTAGAAAGTAATAAGTTGATATTCATATTTTTTTGTTTATTTTATCTTTTTTTATTTCACTACCATATATAGGCGAATGGTAGTAATTATATATATTTTTGATATTTTGGTCATTAACAATTTTCTGCGACCGCATTTTTTTGTTCACACGAAGATATCTTAAGCAGCTCAGATATTTTTATCTTACTCCTTTTTCTTTTTTTTGTCATTCCCCCGCCTTTTTCAATTCTTCAATCAACCTTCTTTGCTCGCGACTGAGTTTTTTTGGAATGCGCACAATTATTTTCACCAAATGGTTACCTCGGCCTCGACCATGCACATCCGGCACGCCTTTTTCTCTGATGCGAAAAGTTTCACCAGATTGCGTTCCGGCTGGAATTTTCAAAATCAAATTTCCCTCGATGGTTTCAATTTCAATTTCTCCACCCAGCGTTGCCAAAGAAAAGCTAATCTCTTCAGTACTCAAAATATCATTGTCATGCCTTGTGAATTTTTCGTGATTTTTAACCCGAACTAAAATATATAAATCGCCTGAGCGCCCACCTTTTCCACCAGCTTCCCCTGCACCTTGCATGGAAATAGTCTGACCACTAGCAATCCCAGCAGGAATATTTATCTCAATTTCTTGTTCTTTTTTGATTCGGCCATCACCTCCACATTTGGAACATTTTTTCTCATAAGATTTTCCTTCTCCCAGGCAGTCCGGACAAGTTATCACTTGAGAAAAAGAACCAAAAAAACTGCGCATATTTTTCTGCACCTGTCCCGCGCCTCGGCAAGTTGGGCAGGTTTTGATATTTGATCCTGGCTCGCCTCCCGCACCATCGCATTTGTCACACACCGCACTTTTATACAAATTTATTTTTCTTTTCGCCCCACTCACCATCTCAGAAAAATCTATCTCCACATCCACTTGAATATCCTGCCCGCGTTTTTGTTTTCGACTTCGTCCACCACCAAAAACATTGGAAAAAATATCTTCAAAATCTGTTCCACCAAACTCAAAACCGCCCGCGCCTTGACCGAAATCGAAGCCCGAGAAGTCGAAACCGCCGGCGCCCTGACCTTGTCCAGAAAAACCACCTTGATCAAAAGTCTTGCCAAATTGGTCATATTGTTGGCGCTTGGACTTATCCGAAAGCACTTGATAGGCCTCATTTATTTCTTTGAATTTTTTTTCGTCTCCACCGGTTTTGTCAGGATGATGTTTGTGAGCCATTTTTCGATAGGCCTTTTTTATCTCATCATCCGATGCACCCTTGGAAACCCCTAGGATATCATAATAATCACTTGCCATATTGTTTTAATTGTAAATAATCGTAAAATAATTATACTACTATTTTTAAAAATTAGCAATCCCTACTCCTGAGTGCTAATCATCATTATTGCTAAACTTCTTTTTAATATATATAATAATACTAACCAAAAAATCTAATTTAAAAAAATATGATAGAAATAAAATTTTCTGAAAATGATGTTGAACTAGAGGATATGGACAGAATAAACTATCTCCTAACACAACTCTCAACTAACTCAAAAATAGCAACTCATGATCATATTTCAAATGTCATGAAAAATGGTGCTATTTTTACTGCTAGAAACGAAGGCGTTCTTGTGGGAATGGCTACTCTAACTTTTATCTATAAACCCACAGCCTTTTTTGGCACAACTGAGGATGTGGTAGTCGATGAAAAATTTCGTAGTCAGGGAATTGCGAAATCACTAATGAACCAAATGATTCTAAAAGCTAAAGAAATAGGAATGGATCGCATTGATTTGACAAGCAAACCAACGCGTGAAAAAGCTAATGCTTTCTATTCTTCAATTGGCTTTGAAAAACGAGACACGAATGTCTATAGGCTAAAACTATAATACTTTTATTCTACCACCTCCATCTCCACCATCACCTTAGAAACTTGAACAAGATTAGCTTTTCGAAGTATCCAGAAAACAAAAGCGCTGAGATATCCGCAAATAGAACCAAGGAAAGAACCAAGCGAAGCCACTGTCAAAAAAAGTATAAATGAAGCGATAAAAGGCAAAAATGGCATACTATCTTTCTCGAGACTTGTAGAAAAAAATTCATTTATCTTATTATTTATCATCTCGGAGAAAACATCTGAGATTTTTTCTTGACCTGTGAGTGGTACGCCCGCAATTTCGCTGAAACTTTTTCTTTGCTCCACAAGAATTTTTCCTTGATCATTTGCGAGTATCTTTTCTATTTGAGATTTACTAACTCCAATCTGCTTTTCATCTAGCCCCTGACTTTCCAGAATATTTCCCAAAAAACTATCGGAATTTTCTTTGGACATTTTCAAAATAAATTCATCCACCGTCAAGTCGCTTTTCTCACTATCTTTCAACTCAGGATAAATTCTCGGCAAAATTTGATTAACAGCGTCCCCTGCTTCGAATTTTGGAATGATATTTATTTTCCCCGTATCTTTTACTTCAACATAATATTGGGAAGTGATTATAATTGAAAGCGCCAAAATAAGCATTGTTTTTCCGGTGCGGACTGATTTAGTGATATCAAATTTAATGTTAGATTTTATGTCGCTAGAAATTCTTTCCAGTCCTGCTAACGCCAGAAAAAAAGCAAACAGCAAAATCAAAACATGCCAAAAAGAAAAAACGAAAATAAGATTCGAAAGCAAACTAATTGCTAAAGCGGAAATCAGTATAGTTCTATTCTTGATAAGAATTGCGCCAAGAGAAAGCGCGATATAAAAAAAAGAAAAACAAATCAATGGAACTAGCCAGGTGCTTGATTCTGGCACATTAATCGCCCGCTCCACCGAAAGCCATGAAACCACCCCTAAAACAACAATCAGACCAGCTATCGCATATTTTGTAATTTTTGTTTTCATTGCATTTGGAGATTTACGCATTTGATTGCGGAAATGTGTAAATCCTACTATTTTTATCTAAGACAGTCTTCCCTTAAAATCCTTATGATTGAATTTTTTTATTATTTTAATCTTATTTTTTTTGTCCATTATGGCAATCTGCGGAAGACCTATGCCATTAAAAGTGTTGTTCTTCACCATCGTATAAATTGCCATAT
>JBAZSS010000037.1:0-11379 GCA_041662285.1 Parcubacteria group bacterium | reverse complement strand
GCTTTACAATGAAAAATAGTTTTGAAATTCATTGGGCCCTTGGCTTCCGCCTCATCGGCGGACAGGCATTTCTTGCGACTATATAGACAGAGTTCGAGCAACTGAATGATAAACATTAGAAAGGTAAAATTATAGTTATTTTTTGGGCCCTTAGCTCATTTGGTAGAGCACCTGCTTTGCAAGCAGGGGGTGATCGGTTCGAGCCCGATAGGGTCCACTTCGATTGAAAATACTATTTAAAAGGGCGATTAGCTCAGTTGGTTAGAGCGCGTCACTGATAATGACGAGGTCTCAAGTTCGAATCTTGAATCGCCCACAAAGTTATTAAGGCTTCTTTTCTTTATCTAGTAATATCCCTCTTTTTTTCTCGATTAGTTTATTCAACGCTACAAAATATTCCGTTGGTTCTTCAAGATTCTTGTCCTTACTTTCTCCTAATTCTATCTTTATCTCGCTACTACTTTCTCCAATATTTTCCAAAATATCAGCAACTTCTCTTGCGTCATTGGCGTTTTCGATGTCTCTGGAATCTTTTGGCAAAGCGTTTATGCCACCCCAAACCTTTTCTATATAAGAATTTATGTCCTTTAAGCTTGCACTACTATCTTCTTTTATAACATCTTCCATGCCCTTAACCGCACGATCTAGAAAAATCACAGCCCTTGAATCAATCATGGAATTTTTTTCTAATTTTTTCACTAATTCCTTGGTATGTTCACAAAACTTAGAATCCCTAATTTTTTCTTTGAGTAACTGCGTAGATTCTTCTAGAGATTCTACTTTTTTTTCATTTTTCCCATCTGGAATTACCTCTTTTTTTTCATTAACAACATTTTTATCAAGCACTCCTTCTTCTCTTTCTTCTCCTTGTTTTTCAGGAATCAAATCACCCAATTTTTTTGACTTACCTTCTTTTTTCTTACCTTTATTTTTCTCATCTTCATCTTCTTCTACTGTTCCCGCTTCTTTATGATCTTCGACTTTTGAAATATTTTCTGGATTCATATCTTCACCATCATCTTCACTTTCATCATCTGTAGAATAGATTATTTTATCCGAAGTTATTTCTTCTTCTGCACCTACTCCTGATTCTTCTGGTTTTTCCACAGAAGCCTCATCCGTTAAAGATGGTTCGACCTTTCTATCTAAAGATTCTTTCTTCGGACCAATCTTTTCCTCATAAGCGAGAGCTTTCTCTGGATATTTTCTTTTAAATATTTCCCATTGTTGCATAGCCACTCGACCATTAGTGCTACGCACAAAATTTGGATAATTTTCTTTAGCTTCTAATCTTCCTAACCCGCCGTTCATAGCCTCTTCAATATCTTTATTGGCTATTCTTCGAATTTCTTTTCTCATTTTTTCCACTACTGGATCATCTTCAGGATTATCATATATTCTTGTTTTTTCTGCAGTTTCGTGTTTTTTTGCTTCCTCTGGATAACGCTTCGCAAAAACTTTTTCTGCCTTTTGAGCAATTGTTGTTGGATCTTTTTGACTACCAAACAAAAAGTCTTGCCCTCTAGCACTAAGAATTTCTTCTCCGTTTGTTTTTTCCCAATCCTCAATAAGTTCTTTTTCTATAGACTTTAACATGGGATCTCTATCGGTTGGTTTCTCTTGATTCGCTTTCTCTTTTGTTGCTATTTCTGTTTTTTTCTCTGCTGGTAGATCTTTTTTTAACTTTGCAATTTCATCTCGAACACCTTCGATAATTCCCGGAAAATTCAAATCTGTTCTCTCGCTTAATTTTATGAGATCTGCAAGCGTTTCTTCGCGCTCCCAAATCGAGGCTGTTTTCAATTCAGTTTTTATTTTTTCATTATGATTTTCTTTCTCCAATAAGTCCTCCGCTGTTTCTTCGGGGTTTTTTATTTTTTCTGCCGGATTTAGCTCTGTCTCGGCATTTTTTTCTTTTTTTTCAAGACCTCCGCTAGAATCCATAGAACCCATATCTAACATATTTTTTGTTTTAGTTTAACTTTATTTTATTATAGCACGTTTCTAATTGCTTTTTGAAATTCATCCCCTTTTTCTTCAAAATTTTTCCATAGACTACTTTCCAAAATCTATTCTAGCTCTGCTTTTCTAACTTTTATATTATTTCCGAAAAATTTACCACCAAGATTTTTAAAATTATCTGTCAGATCGGTTGAGTAGAAATTAACTATTTTATTTTTCCCCAATACCATTTCTATCTCTTTGTGTCTTTCTAGGTAATTTTTCAATTTTTTTGGCACAATCTTCGCTTCAGAAATAAGCTTAATTTCACTACCAACTATTTTTTTAATTTTACCCTCTAAAATTCCGTAGTGAGTACAACCAAGAATTAAAGTATCAATATTTTTATTTCTAAAATAACTAAGATATTTTTCTAGTACCAATTCTGTTGCTTTTGAATTTTGCTCTCCCGCCTCTATAATTGGAACTAATAGGGGGCAGGCCTTTTTAAAAATTTTTGATTTTGGTTGAAGTTTTATTAATTCTTTTTCAAAAGCACCTGACAAAACAGTTCCCTCTGTTGCAATAAATCCAACTCTGTTATTTTTTGTTTTTTCTATCGCTTCTTCAGAAGCAGGAATAAGCACTCCAATTACTTTTTTATTTGGATATTTTTTTGGCAAATACTCACGCTGAATTCTTCGTAAAGCATCACATGAGACGGTGTTACAAGCCAAGATAATAATTTCACAATCATTTTTAAAAAGAAAATTCACCGCTTGCTTTGTAAATTTATAAATAATATCTTCGGATCTATTTCCATATGGGTTTCTTGCTGTATCACCTAAGTATATATAATTATATTCAGGCAATTCCTTTATAATTCCTTTTAAAATATGAAGACCACCAAAACCAGAGTCAAATACACCAATGAACTTTTTTCTAGATCCGCTTTTCATATTTAAATATTATTTAAATTTTTCTACAATTTCCCTAAATTTATCCCCTCGATCAAATTCATTAGTGAAAAGTCCAAAACTAGCTGAGCCGGGAGAGAGCAGAATTATATCTCCTTTCATTGCTAATTCCACTGCTAATTCCACTGCTTTTTCCATCGACTCTGCTACTTTTAAATTTTTCAAATCCAAACAATTATCTGTTTTTTTCATTTCCACAATTATTTCATCCGTCGATTGTCCTTTTAGAAAAACTACACCCTTCGCTTTCTTGCAAATAGTTTTCGCAAATTCTGCCATATTTAAATTTTTGTTCGATCCGCCGCAAATCAAAATAATTGGCTCCAAGAAAGAATTCAGGGCAGAAATTCCTGCTTCTGGCGTAGTTGCCGCCGTATCATTTATATATTTAACCCCTCCTATTTCTCTTATAAATTCCAGCCTATGCGCTACACCAGAAAATTCTATGATAGCTTTTTTTATTATTTCTATTTTTATTCCCATTGAAACAGCCACTGCTATAGCCGCCATAATATTCGCCGTGTTATGCTTTCCAACTAATTTTATTTCTTCCAAATTAATAATCTTTTTTTCATCAATTCCATTATTAAAATAAATGTTTTCGTTTTCGATATACACTCCTTCTCCCTCTGCAATTTTATTTTTTGAAAATTTGATCAAGTGACTTTTTATCTCCCCTTCAAAATTTCTCACATCCTCATTATCACCATTTATCACGCAAATATCTTCTTTATTTTGAAACAAAAATATATTCTTTTTGTCTGCAATATAATCCTCCATCGATTTATAATAATTCAGATGATCCGGATAAATATTGGTAAAAACTGCAATTTGTGGACTAATTTTGGCTCTCCCAAGAGCTGACAAACGCCAACTAGAGAGCTCAAAAACTATAATAGAATCTTCGCTAATTTCTTTTAGCTTATCCAGTACTGAAGTTTGTCCGATTCCAATTTTGACTGGATTTTTTCCAGCTAGCTTTATAATTTCATAAATCAAACTAGCAGTGGTAGTTTTTCCTTTTGTACCAGTCACTCCCACAATTTGGTTCCTACAAAGCTTAAAAAACAAACTGGAATCAACTTCCACTGGAATTTTATTTTCTAGAGCTAATTTAATTTGCTTATTATCCCACGATACTGATGGATTTTTGATAATCATATCAGCACTAACAAAATCTTCCGGTCGATGTTGTTGAAAAACATAAGAAATATTTTTCAAATCTTTCAATTTTTCCAGTGAAGAGGCCAATTCTTCCTTTGATTTTAAATCTGTTACCGTAATTTTCGCTCCCGCTTCAGACAAAAAACGAACGGTTCCCACACCGCCCCCATGAAGCCCCAGTCCCATAACTGTAATTTTTTTATTTTTTAAATCAGTAATTTGCATAAAAATATATTTGAGTTTTGTTTTTAATTGTTCATACTACTGCAATCATGCTTACAAAAACCGTCCTTTCCACAAAAATCCCTAAAACCACAATCAACAATACCGACCTCTGCCGGACTGCAAAATTCTTTCATCCTAGCCATAACATTTTTATCAGATAAATCACAATCGTTATCCTTTTTGCAAGTTATCGGAATTCCATTTTTTCCAGAAGTATTATTTGGATACTCATAACAAGTCGTATTTATAATATTGTCATCACTCACTTGAGATTGTTTTTGTCCACAACCCATTAAAAATAAAAGAAAAAGAATCAACATACCCGACGAAATAACTTTTTTCATATTATTATTTAAATTATTTAGCGTCTTATAACTCTCCCATTCCTCACTCCCGCCTATTTCCCCTCTTAAATAACCATTTTACCACTTACAAAAGAATAATCAACTCCCTAATATTAAGATTTACGCGATTGATAAGAAGTTGGTGATTCTAATTTTTTTACTTCTTTGCTTGTCAAAAGAGATTTCATCTGAATTATAGCAGTGCTATTTAATTTTTGAATTCGATCTTTGGAGGACATTCCGTCATGAATCAATAAGGCATTGATGCTTTCAAGGTTTGACAAAACCACAAGTTGTTCTATTGAAGCGTAGTCTCTAATATTTCCTACTAATTTTGTATTTTTGTCTCGCCACATTTTTGCGGCTATTCCGAATAAGGCGACATTCAGTAAATCTGCCTCATTAGCATATTTCATATTAATTTGACCTTTAGTCAATTCCAGTGGAATTAATTTTTCTTTTATGGCATCGGTATGAATTCGGTAATTGATTTTTGCCAGAGTTCTTTGAAAACTCCACTCAAGTTTTAGACTAGACGCTTCGTCTGCTTTGAGTCTTTGAAACTCTTTAATCAAATAAAGTTTGAATTCAGCGGATAGCCAACTACCAAATTCAAAAGCAATGTCTTTGTTGGCAAAGGTACCACTATCGAATCTTCCTGTTTTTGCAATCAATCCTATTGCATTGGTTTTTTCTACCCATTTCTTTACTGACAAAGTAAATCGGTTAAAACCAGCTTCATTCATAATTCCCCCGAATTCGGGGGAATTAAAATTAGGATTATTGATCTGTTCCCAAATTCCAATAAATTCAATAGTATTCTTGTTTCGAAGCCATTTTTCAATCAGGACTGAGCCATCTTCAAAGTTTCTAACCATGTCAGTTAAAGAGATATAATCATCACCATGATATTTAACGATGGTGATTTCACTTCCTTTTACAATAATTTTTTGTTTCTTTGTCATAAAATATTAAATTCTTTTTATAACCCGCCCATTCCTCACTCCAGCATATTTCCCCTCTCGAATAACCATTCTACCATTTACAAAAGAATAATCAACCCCTTGGGAATATTGGTAGGGTCGGTCTTTATCAGAAGGGCTAGAAATCTTGTCTCGGTCTAGCACCAAGACATCGGCAAAAAATCCTCTTGCTAATTTCCCTCTCTTGGTAACTCCAAATTTTTCCGCAGGATATGATGTCATTTTTCGAATTGCTTCTTCAAGCGAGATTATTTTTTCTTGCAAAACATATTTTTCCAAAACTTTAATGAAAGTTCCGAAGGATCTCGGGTGAACTAGCTCTCCAGTTTTCGCGTGATTCAAGCTATAGCCTGCCCCATTGGACGCAATCATTGAAAGCGGATGAATGACCGCTTGTCTGACATTTTCTTCACTTAGAATTTCCATCGAGGTTATCACTCGCCCTTCTGAAGCAATCAAAATATCGATAATCGCCTCTTCTACGGTTTTATTTTGTGAAATTGCAATGTCAGAAATTTTTCGACGCGTCAAAGTTTTGTCCAAAGGACTGGCTGCAATTTCAATTTTCTTGTATTCAAAACCAGATTTTTTCATCTCGGCTATGACTTTTGTTCGAATAATTGGGTCTTTCAAACGATGAATCATTATCTTTCTGCCACCTTCTGCTACCCAAGATGGAAGCATAGCATAGAGCACTGAACCCGTATTGGTGTAGGGATAAACATCAAAAGAGATATCAATTCCATTTTCCTTAGCCCGAGATATATGTGCCAAAGCCGATTCCATTTTATCCCAATTTTTCTTTCCCATCACTTTAAGATGAGCAATATGCAATTTCATTTTGACTTCTTGCCCAATTTTTATCGCTTCCTCAACTGATTCGACAACACCTTCGGCTTCATCGCGAATATGCGTCACGTAAACTCCTCCATATTTTTTGACAATATTAGCCAGCTTTTTCAGTTCTTCTCCCGAAGCCAGCCGAGCGTGGGTATAGACCAGCCCCGTTGAGAGTCCCAGCGCTCCGGATTTCATGGAATCGCGAAACATCTTGTCAATGAATTTCAATTCTTTGGAATTTGGCGAACGCAATTCATCTTTCAGAATTCCCCGGCGCAAATTTTCGTGACCCACAAGAGTCGCAAAATTAACTGAAAGTTTTTTTAGTTCCATTATTTTCAAAAATTCCTGAAGCGAGAGCCAGTTAAAACTAATATTTTTCAAATCAATCCATTTTTGAATTGACTCCATTGCGAGAGGCGTAGCCAATGGCGCTAAAGATGAACCGCAAGCTCCGCCGACAATTGTCGTGATGCCTTGATAGGCTAAACTTTCCAAATCTGGATCCAAAAATATCTGCCAATGCGTATCAGAATGATTATTAATATCCACAAATCCCGGACAAACAATTTTTCCGCTCGCATTAATTTCAATTTCTCCTTTTTCATTGTGCAACTCCCCAATTTTCACAATTTTATCTTCCTTGATCGCCACATCCGCCAAAAAAGGCGCACTCCCGGTGCCATCAATCACATGACCATTTTTAATAAGAATGTCGTACATAAGTTTTGTTTATTTACAAATAAACTCCGCCATCTCCACCAGCCTATTGGAATATCCCCATTCATTGTCATACCAACCTACAACTTTCACAAGGTTTCCATTAGCCATCGTGAGAGGAAGGTCAACAATAGCGCTGTTTGGGTTACCTTTGAAATCCATCGAAACTAATTCTCCTTCACTCACTGCCAGAATATTTTTTAGTCCATTTTTCACAGCCTCCCTGAAAGCATTATTTATTTCTTCTACGGATGTTTGCGTTTTGACATTACAGATAAAATCAACGATTGAAACTGTCGGCGTTGGCACACGCAAAGATATACCGTCCAGCTTCCCTGCCAAGTGCGTCATAACTTTCCCTACGGTTTTAGCTGCGCCCGTAGTAGTCGGGATAATGTTAAGTGCGGCTGCTCGCGCTCGACGCAAATCATCATGCGGTAAATCTTGCAAGCGTTGATCATTAGTATATGAATGAGTGGTTGTCATAAAACCTTTTTCCACACCAAAATTTTCATCAAGCACTTTTATCATCGGTGCCAAACAATTAGTCGTGCAAGAACCATTAGAAATGATAGCTTCGTTTTTATATTCATTTTCATTTACTCCCAAAAGATAAACTGGGGTGTCATCTTTGGCCGGCGCTGAGAGAATAACTTTTTTTGCTCCGGCCGAAATGTGTTTTTGGGCTTTTTCTTTGTTGTTAAAAACTCCACTGCATTCCAAAACCACATCCACTCCCAAATCTCCCCATGGTAAATTAGCTGGATCTGACTCCATAAAATATTTTATCCTTGTTCCGGAAACTATTAGTTCTGAATTTTCTTCATCCACCACCACTTCTTTGCCATAAGTGCCATAACTTGAATCATATTTCAAAAGATGCGCCGCCGTTTTGATGTCCGTGAGATCATTTATCGCCACGATTTCCACATCATCTTTTTTGAAAGCGATTTTGAAACTCGGTCGGCCAATCCGACCGAAACCATTGATTGCAATCTTAGTCATAAACAATGAACAGTGAACAATGAGCAATGAACAATATACATTCACTGATCAATGTCACTCGAAAAATAAATTATAAATTCTATTGATCATTGATTGTTGGTCATTGATCTTTGATCATTGTCTTAATTATATCTCAACATCCGTTATTCTCCAATTTTCTCCCGCCACTTTCTTGATGTTAAATTTCACATCCTTAAATTCAGTGTTTTTTGCAATGCTTTCAAGTCCAAATTGCAAATTTTCCAAAGAGATATCTTCGGTATGCTCAGGAAATCCATCGTGAGCCAAAGCGATTGTTCCGATCTCCACGTTCACACTGCGAATATTCCCAATTTTTTTTTCTTGAGTTATTATTTTTAGCTCGTCAATTATTTCTTTGGCTAATAAGAAGTCATGCATGATATTCAAATTGTCGCTAATGTTTAAACGAATTTACTCGAATAATTCGCATCCATTCGTTTTCCCATTCGTGATTATTAGGATTTCCATAGCCCATGCACATTACAATAAGCTCGTGCTTCAATGCGCTCGGCTTCCAAGCAAAATTCCGCTGATGGTTCTTGCCCTGGTTCAAGATGCTTTCTATAAATTCGATGTTCTGTGATCACTTCAATCCATTCAATATAATGCTCAGAAGTCATTGGGTGAGAAACTTTTCCCACGTTCACAATTACCCCAATAGCTGTTCTTTCAATTACTGGCACATGCTTTTCCATCCCCTCATCTTGAGTTTTTTCTTGTTTGAGTTCCATTGGTTGCCCACAACAAACCAATTCACCTATTCCAGCGTGAGTCATCTCCACGATGTTTCCACAAACATTACATTTATAAATTTGATTTAATTCAGTTGCCATATTTTTTAATTTAATTAATTAGTGAACTGCACAACTTATGCAAGGATCATAGGCCCGAATAAAAGCCCGTAATTTTCGCTCACGTGCCTTGCCTTTTAATTTTATGATTCCTGGAATATACCCAGCAATATCTTCTTCTAAATTAGACAAAACCTGCGCCGTTGGAGTAATTATGTTTACATTTCTGATATACCCCTTAGCATCAATCTGGGTGTGATAATAGAGAGTGCCTCTTGGAGCTTCTACAGCCGCTGCCCCCGAGCCCTCCCTAATTTCATACGGCCTCGTGAGAACTTTTTCCAAATCTGAATTTAAAATCTGCTTGATAAGATGCGAGGATTCTTCAATGGCATGAATTACTTCCACCATTTGACATAGGATATTGTTAAACGGATTATAGTTAGGAAATTTCAATTCTAAACTACCAAGATATTTGTGTGCCTCTGATCGCAATTTTTTTCGGTTCAAGTTGATTCTAGCAATTGCTCCTACCATATAACTTTTTCCGTCATGTTCCACTCTTTTTATAATCTCTCTTTGTTTTTGCAATTCGTGAAAATTATTCTCAAAACTACCCACGGGAATGTTGAGTCCTTGATTGGAAATAATATCTCCGTCATAAACTGCATATTTAGCCGGCGCTGACAAGCAAACATATTCTGTCTCGCGAGAAAATTCCGGCAGTTTTATTTTTCTGAAAAAATTTCCTAGCATAGCCGCATCTTGCAAAATTTCGCTAGAAGAAAAAACTAATTTTCTGAGTTCTTCGCTATCTGGTATTCTTTTAAATCCACCAACTTCATTGGTAAGCGGATGAATTACTCGTCCCCCAATCACTCTCACAATCTCCATTCCATATTCGCGAATTCGCATGGCTATTTTTGTCTCCTTGGGATATTTTTCCACTAACTTTAAATCATTATCCATATCCAAAAAATCCGCTAACGACAAAAAGAAAAGATGCAGTGCATGTGAATGGATAATTTGTCCCAACTCCATAATTTCCCGAAGTTTTTTTGTTTCCTCGCTCACAATTATCCCAAAAACATTTTCAATAGATTTTATAGCCGTTATATTATGTACTACCGGACAAATTCCACAAATTCTTTGTGCTACTACGGGCATATCGCTAAAGTGTCGACCAATCAAAACACCTTCGATAAGACGAATTCCTTCTTGAATTTCTAATTTAGAAGACTTAACATCCCCCTGAAGAACACTTGCCATAAATCCGGCGTGTCCTTCCATTTTTGCAATATGATTGATTTTTATGTTCATACTTATTTTTTAGGACTTACGCGTTTATCTTCTAATCTATTTATGTAGCCAGTACAATAGCAGGACTAAAATCCATAATTACTATCCATAATCTTAGTCGAATTTTTTTGTAATTTCAGCGAACAATAGATTTGAAGAGAAATGCGTAAGTTCTATTATTATACCATCCTAACGCTCTTCTCTTCTATGTCGTCACGTAAACCATAAATTTCTGTCGCATTTTCAAATTCCTCATCAGTCATCATGGTTTTTAGTGTGGCACGCATAGCCGAAATATTCCCATTGGGACGCAATCCTCGACAACCCTGACACATCATTCTTGAGCTTGGACAAACCGCATTGCAACCACCCAAAATCATCGGACCAAAGCATGGTTTTTTGTCGAGAAGAAGACAACGGTTCCCTGCCTTTTTGCATTCCACACAAACTGGTTGATCGGGAATAACTGGAATATTATTTTTCAATAATTCCGGCATATATTTCAAAAACTCTTCTCCACTAATTGGACACCCCGGAAAAACAAAATCCACTTTCACAAAATTATCAATTTCTTTGATTTCCGGGTTAGAAACTCCTTGAATATACTTATAGACATGTTTTATAGTGTTGACTTTTTCGTGATAATTCTTGATTTCCGGCACCCCACCCATTGCAGCGCAATTGCCGAGCGCCACCAAAAGCTTGCTTCTTTTTCTGGCATTTTTCAAAGTTTTTATATTATCTTTTGTCACAGGATTGCCTTCCACTAAAATCAAATCTAGTTTCCCACCTTTATCCTCTTCGTCTTCAATCAAACGAAAATCAATCATCTCTATTGAGTTGGCAAAATCCAAAAATTTCTGACCCAAATCCAAAAGCGCAAACTGACAACCCTCACAAGAAGTCAAACTGACAATCGCCACTTTAGGTTTCCTGGTTTTCCTGCGAGCCGGCGAGGCAGGTGTGATTTGTTCTTTTTTACCTTTAGCGACATTGTGAACCTTTATTTTAATCTTTTTTTCTAACATTATTTATTATTAACCTTTAATCCTTACGGCAAATCCAAGCT
>JBAZSS010000036.1:0-11555 GCA_041662285.1 Parcubacteria group bacterium | reverse complement strand
CGAGAATAATTTTGAAGTAGCAGTAAGGAGGGCTGGAGAACTTGGGATAAAAAATGGACGAGAAGGCTATCACGCTTTGTCTTTTATCGGCGAAGAAATGAAAGACATCTTGGCTGTAACGGATTTAGTAATTTCTCGCGCTGGTAGTTCTTCGATTTCTGAAATCGCTGCCAATGGAAAACCATCTATTATAATTCCTCTTGAAAATTCAGGAAACGATCATCAAAGAATGAATGCCTATTCTATCGCAAAAATTGGCGGGTGTGTAGTTTTGGAAGAAGGTAATCTGGGTGAACATATGCTCCTTGGAAAAATTGATGAAATTATGAATAATGAGGAACTGCGAAATAAATTAACAGAAAATATCAAAGCTTTCTATCATCCTGACGCTGCTTCGAGAATTGCGGAGGGGATAATTGGTATGATTAAATAATTTTATGAATTTGGAAAAAATCAAAAAAGCTTATGTAATTGGCATCAAAGGTTCGGGCGTAATTGCGGTGGTGGAATTTTTGCATTCAATGGGAGTGGAAGTTTTGGGCTCTGATACAGAGGAGAAATTTTTCACCGATGAAATTTTGCAAAAACTTAGCATCCCATATTTCGAAAAATTTGAAGCAAAAAACATTCCGCCTGATGTTGACTTGGTGGTTTATTCCACGGCGTATAATGAAAATAATAATGTAGAGTTTGGGGAAGCAAAAAAAAGAAATTTGGAGATGATTAGTTACCCAGAAATCTTAGGTGAACTTTTTAATGAGAAATATGGCATTGCTGTCACGGGAACGCACGGCAAGACAACAACATCCGCAATGCTCGCGCATATTCTGAAAGAGGTAGGAACTGATCCGAGCGCGATAATTGGTAGCAAAGTTATTAATTGGGGAGGCAATGCCTTGATTGGCAAGGGTGAATTTTTTGTGATTGAAGCGGATGAATTTCAAAATAAATTGAGATTTTATAACCCAAAGGCGGTTGTTCTCACAAGCGTTGATTTTGATCATCCTGATTTTTTTCCAACCTTTGTTGATTACAAAAAAACATTCAAAGATTTTGTAGCGAGAATTCCTAAGGCTGGATTTTTGGTTGTCTGGGGGGATAGTGTGGATACGCTTGAAGTAGCCAAGGATGTAATGTGTGAAAAATTAATTTACGGTTTTTCAGAAGAATGTGATTATAAAATTTTCAATTTTCAATTTTCAATTTTCAATCAATTTCTAATTTCCAATGATAAAACCTTGCCTACCGGCAGGCAGGTTTCAAAACCAATACAGAAATTCGAAGTTTTATATAAGGATAAATCTTTAGGGGAGTTCGAAATACAATTAATAGGAAAGCACAATGTTTTGAATGCTTGTGCGGTGATTGCAGTTTGCCATAAATTAAATTTAGATTTGGAAAGAGTCAAGGAGGCACTCAAAAATTTTCAAGGTACCAAAAGAAGATTTGAATATATCGGAGAGCGAAATGGAGCAATTCTAATCGATGACTATGGCCATCATCCGCAGGAGCTTCAAGCGACGTTCAAAGGCGCCCGAGAAATTTATCCGCAGAAAAATATTTGGGCAGTTTTTCATCCGCATTCATACTCAAGAACAGAA
The DNA here is from genome assembly GCA_041662285.1 of Parcubacteria group bacterium. GTDB lineage: Bacteria > Patescibacteriota > Minisyncoccia > Moranbacterales > UBA2206 > UBA2206. The sequence continues at coordinate 9,954 of JBAZSS010000036.1, read as the reverse complement.
GCGTTACTGCAAGAATTTTCACAATCATTTGGTGACGCTGACCATGTGATCGTTTTGGATATTTATGGCAGTGCGCGGGAAAATAATGGAAAAGTAAATTCACTAGATTTGGTGAAATTAATCAATAAATTCGATCGAGACAAGGCGCAGTATCTCAAAACAATTGATGACGTCGTGGAATTTTTGCAAGACAAAATTGGAGCGGAGGATGTCGTCATCACCATCGGCGCCGGCAACGGCTGGGAAGTCGCTGAGAAATTAAAGGAAAAATAAAAAATAAAATTTAAATGCGAAAAACCGAATTTGTAAACGGCGAATACTACCACATATATAATCGCGGAGTAGATAAGCGAGAGGTGTTTTTGAGTGAGAAGGATTACGAGAGATTTATTTTGGGGATGAATTTATTGAATGATGAAAAAGATGGATTGATGTTGGCATGGAGAGATTCGCATAAAAATGGAATAGCACAGCTTCCTAAGGTTCGACCTTTGGCTAGCCAAAGGTCGAACCTTAGGAAGCCAATCGTGTCTATAATTGCTTATTGTTTAAATCCGAATCACTATCATTTTATAGTAAAACAAGAGCAGAATAATGGCATAGTTAAATTTATGCAAAAACTTGGCACTAGTTATACAATGTATTTTAATAAAAAATACGAAAGAAGTGGTGTCCTATTCCAAGGAAAATTCAAATCCATCCACATCAACTCTAATGAATATCTCCTTTTGCTTTCGGCTTATGTGAATGCTAATCACGAAATTCATGGTTTTTTGGAAAAGGATTGGCCATACTCGAGCTTTTTAGATTATACTGGAAAGAGAGATGGAAAATTATGCAATAAAGAAATAATTTTAGGGTAATTCGATAATGATTTTAGTGAATATGAAAAGTATATAAAAGATAATGCTGATTATTTTAGGGAGAAGAAAGAATTGGAAGAATATATTTTGGAATAAATTATAAAAATTTTTTATGACTAATGAATGGCCAAAAAAAGAAAATAAAGAACTTGTAAGTGAAAAAGAAAATATAGCACAAGCCTTGGAGGAAATTGCTGAAACAAAAATATTTGATCCCGAGTATTTAGAAAATATTTCATTGGTTGTGTTTTCCATGGAAGAGGAAGATAAATCAATGGAATTATTCAAAAATGGTCACACAAAAACTGTTGGTGGCACGGATTATAATAGTCAAGATTTCATGCAAGGTCGAAGGACTGATTTTATTGGAATTAATACTAAAAGAGATTTTGCCGAATTAGATCCTGAAGCGTTAAGCGATAGGCAGATATTGCTGTTTTTATTTGTAGAAGGAAAATTGAGTTATGAAGAATTTGTAGCGCATGAAATAGCACATAATTTATTCGATAAGGAATATAAAGTAAAACACGGAGAATTTGAGGATGATAATGGAATAACTAATGTTTCGCAGGAATATCTCGATATTATTTCTAGTCGTCTTGAGGAGTTAGTTGCAAGATATTATCCCAGTTTAGATATGGGCAGATTTAATATTCAACGACAAAAAATCGCAGAAATTTTTGCAATGATACACGAAAGAGAATTCTGCAGAAGAAGCAATATTAATTTTAATATACATATTGATACTAAACAAAAAGTGAAAGAATTTTTTTCTAATCCAGAGGAAATTTTGATAGAATTCAATAAAAAACATAGTAAGGATTGTAAATTAGAAGATATTTATGAAGAAAACCATATCTTATCATTAATAATTACTCCATTGCTCGAAGAAGAATATCCTAAATTTGAGGATAGAAAAAACTTCTTCTGGAAAAAATAAATATGCTAAAAAACAAAAAACAAAATTATAATTTAACACTTCAGGAAGTTTTGAAAAAATATAGTGCTAGTGAGCAGGGGCTAACGGAGCTTGAAGCGAAGGAAAGAATCAAGAAACATGGATTTAATGAGATTCAGAAAAAACAGAATTGGAAATGGGCGAAAATTATTTTTGCGCAATTTAATGACGCTTTAGTTTGGATTTTGTTAGTGGCGGCTTTTTTGGCTTTTTTGTTTTCGGAATATCGCGATGTGACGATAATTTTGATCATTGTTTTTATTAATGCTAGTATTGGATTTTTTCAGGAATTCAAAGCGGAGCGAATTTTGGATAGCATCAAAAAACTTACCAAGGAAAGAGCGATAGTTATTCGCGAAGGTGAAAAAAAAGAAATCGATGCTAAGCTCGTGGTACCAGGGGATGTTATCTCTGTTTCTTCGGGAGATAATATTCCAGCTGACGGATATATTTTGGAAAGTTATGAATTGAAAGTCAATAATTTTATTTTCACTGGCGAAACAAAACCCAAGAGAAAAGAAATGGGAGCTTTGGAAGAAAGCAAGGTTGCATTGGCGGATATAACAAACATGGTTTTTATGGGCGAGACAGTTTCCATTGGAGAAGCAAAAATTCTAGTGACTGGAACCGGCATGAATACGGAGCTCGGACGCATTGCTGACACAGTGCAAACCGTTGTGGACACTCCAACACCACTGCAATCACAAATGCGAGTACTTGGAAGAGATGTGACAATTCTTTCAGTGATGATTGGAGTTTTAGTGGTGATCGGTGGGCAATATTTCAAAATGTCGCTCTATCAAAATTTTATTTTTGCTCTAGCGCTTTCTGTTTCAGTTGTGCCGGAAGGATTGCCAGCCGCAATTTCAGTAGCGTTGTCACTGGGGATGAAACGGCTGTTAAAGGATAATGTTTTGGCGAAAAAATTAAATGCAGTGGAAACGTTAGGCTCGGTTTCAATTATTTGTACTGACAAAACTGGTACGATAACCAAAAATGAACTCACGGTGACAAAAATTTTTCTCAATGATGAAATAATTAACGTCTCTGGCACTGGCTATGAGCCAAGGGGTGAATTTTCAAAAGATGATAAGGTAATTGAAATTGCTAGAATTCCTAATGCTGAAATGCTTTTTAGAATCGGAACACTTTGCAATGACGCAACGCTCAAGAAAAATAAAAAAACCTATTCAATAATTGGTGATCCAACGGAAGGCGCGATAATTGTGGCGGGGCAAAAATTCAATTCACGAAAAGGGTTTTTTGAAAATAAAGAAAAGAAAATTACGGAAAATCCTTTTTCTTCCGAGCGAATGAGGATGAGTGTGGTATATGAAAATGATGAATTAATTTCCTATGTCAAAGGCTCACCAGATGTTCTGCTGGATCTTTGTACGCAGATAAAAATTGGAGAAAATATTTTGCCGTTTGGACAAAAAGAAAAAGAAAAAATAAAAAAAGTTTATAACGCCATGTCGCAGGAGGCTTTGCGTGTCTTGGCTTTTGCCTATAGAAATTTAGAAAACGCAAAGGATGAGCCGGAAAAAGATTTAGTTTGGGTGGGAATGATGGCGATGATTGATCCGCCAAGAGCTGACGTAGCGCAGGCAATTGCAGATTGCAAAAATTTGGGGATGAAAGTGATTATGATAACGGGGGATTATGAAATAACTGGCCGAGCGATTGCCAAAAAAGCCGGAATGATCAGTGAACCTGCCTCTCCGGCAGGCAGGCAAGAATTAATGACCAGTGATCAAGAAAATAAATTAGTAATTAATGGAAAAGTTTTGGATAGTTTGAGTGATAAAGAAATATACAGAAGAATTAATAACGGCGCTTGTGTATTTGCTAGAATTGCACCAGAACAAAAATTGCGCATTGCTACAGTGCTCAAGAAATATGGTGAAATCATTGCGATGACGGGAGATGGTGTCAATGATGCACCAGCACTGAAAAAAGCGGATATTGGAGTGGCAATGGGGATAATTGGCACGGATGTTTCCAAAGAAGCATCGGATATGATTCTAATGGATGATAATTTTTCTTCCATCGTGAAGGGCGTGCGAGAAGGTCGAACAATTTTTTCTAATCTTAAAAAATTTGTCCATTATGTTTTTACTTCCAACGCCAGCGAACTTTTCACGGTAATTTTTGGCGTAATCTTGCAAATTCCTTCTCCAATTTCCGCTGTTCAGATTTTGGCGGTTGATTTAGGCACGGATATTTTACCGTCTTTTTCTCTGAGTTTGGAGCCATCTGAGCCGGACAGTAAGGAGGAAAAAAATTCCAAAAAAAGACAGGTGATGGACATGGCGGGCTTTCGAAGAATCATTTATCTTGGTATAATTATGGCAACCGGAGCAACAATAGCATTTATCTGGTCAATGCTTCGTGGAGGATGGTATTTTGGAGAAAAAATTGATGCAAACGCGTTGCTGTATATAAAATCAACCACAGTAGCCTATGCAATTATTTCAATGACACAGATGGCCAATCTCTTGCAATCTCGCAGTGCCAAGCTTTCGCCGTTTCAATTGGGATTTTTCAAAAATAAATATGCTTTAGGTGCGATAGTGATTTCTTTTCTTACTCTGCTTATTTTTATGTATCTTCCATTTTTTCAAAAATATCTGCGGATGTCGCCAATTGACTGGATCGACTGGATAATGGTAATTATCTCAATGCTTGCAGTATTTTATTGGGAGGAAATAAGAAAAGCGGAAAGTAAAAATTAAAATTATGATTAATATTCAAAAAAACATTCCACTAGCGCCACTGACTACTTTCAAAATTGGTGGGCCGGCTAAATATTTCGTAGAAGTGAGTTCTGAAGATGAAATTTTAGAAGCATTGGATTTTGCCAAAGAAAATAATTTGGAAATTTTTGTGTTGGGGGGAGGAAGTAATATTCTTGTAAGTGATGAGGGATTTTCTGGCTTAATTATTCGCATGCTTAATACTTCCTACATAATACATAATACTTCTATAGAATGTGGTAGCGGTGTTTTGTTGTCGCAAATTGTTAAAGAAGCTGCAAAAAATGGTCTGTCAGGAATGGAATGGGCATCAGGAATTCCTGGGACAGTTGGTGGAGCGATTCGGGGAAATGCTGGAGCTCCCTGGGGATGTATGGCGGATAATATAGAAAGTATAAAAATATTAGAAATGCATAATAGAAAATATAAAATATTAAAAATTAATGAATGTGGTTTTTCTTATAGAAATAGTATTTTTAAGAAAAATAAAGATTTGATTATAGTTTCTGTTGTTTTGAAATTACAAAAAGAAGATAAAAAGAAAATTGAAGATAAAATCGAAGAAATTGTTAAACTAAGAGGAGGGAAGGCACCAGCGGAAAAAAGTTCTGGTAGTTTTTTTAAAAATCCCGTGGTAAAAGACAAAAAACTGATAAATATGTTTGAAAAAGATACTGGAGTGAAAATAGGAGAAAATAAAAATCTTTATCATTTTAATAATACGGAAGTTATAATTCCCGCAGCATACCTTATTGAAGAAGTAGGACTTAAGGGCAAAAAAATTGGCGGAGCGCAGGTGAGCGAAAAACATGCCAATTTTGTAGTAAATGTAGGCAATGCTAAAGCGCAGGATATTGTGATGCTTTCAAGTCTTATCAAAATGAAAGTGCGCGATGAACTAGGTGTGCAACTGAGTGAAGAAATTCAATATGTAGGATTTTAAAGTCACTACGAATTACGAATCGGTACGAATGTACGAATAATTTATTATAAGGAAATTTAATTAACTAAATAAAAATATTATGATAAATAAGGTTTTGAACCTTCGTTGGTTTTGTAAGAACATAGAATTAGATGATCGAACTAAGGACTATATTGTGAAGAGAATTCAGAAGATGGAAAAATTTTTGAAAAAAAGTTTGGAATATGAAGTGGAAGTTTCGATGGATAAAAAAGGAAAATTTTATGTAGAAGTTATGATCAAGACTCCGCATAAGCTATACCGAGCTACTGAAATTTCAGAATCCGTCGAGGGTTCAACTGATATGATAATAGAAGACTTGCAAAAACAAATCACTAAAGACAAAAGCAAGCTCAAAGATATCCGCGAACGAGGAGCTCGCTCGCTCAAAAAGAAAATCGTGATTAGTAAGGATGCGAGGTTTTAGAAGATACTAAAATTGTCCCGAGCGCTCGGGACAATTTTCTTTTTTTGTGGTATAATTATGATGTAAAATAAAAATTAATTTTGCAAAATATTTATGAACAAAAAAATATCAACAACTCTCGCATTTAGTGTGATAATAATTCTGGCAATTTTCTTGGCTGGAATTTCTTTTTATCTGTGGAGAGGAATTAAGACTGAAAATAGTCCACTAGTCAATTTTCCCAAGAAAAATAAAATTATTGCTTGCACTGAGGAAGCAAAACTTTGTCCTGACGGATCGGCAGTTTCTCGAACCGCACCGAATTGTGAATTTGCGCCGTGTCCGGAAATTGTTGGCATTGCCAATAAAATTATAATAACTTCGCTAAAGCCGAATGATGAAATAGCCAGTCCGGTTCTGATTTTGGGAAGCGCAGTCGGTGGTTGGTTTTTCGAAGGTGATTTTCCCGGTGAAGTTTATGATGATAATGGCAAAAAGTTAGGATCGCACTTTTGCTCATTTATTTCAAAATCAGAAGAAGATACTTGGATGACGGAAGACTTTGTGGATTTTAGATGTGAAATCAATTTTAGTGAGCCAAAAACGGAAAAAGGATATCTTCTTTTTAAAAAAGATAATCCATCTGATAGGCGGGAGTTGGACGAGGAATTTAAGTTGCCAGTGAAATTTTCAGAAATTGTAAAAAAGACCAATTTATTAGATTGGAGATCTTATAAAAACGAAAAACTTGGGTTTAGTTTAGGTTTTCTTGAGTCTTGGAAAGGATATACGGCAACTGAAAGTAGTCAGCCTAGTGATCAAAGCGTTAGTTTTAGTTTCAATAATGGACATCAGCCTTTTTCCATAATGACTATTCGAGTTGTTTTAGAAAATGACTGGAATAATATATCTAATAAATCAGCTTTAACAAAAATAACCCAGGACAAAGGAAGGGTTTATTTTTGTGATGGTTGTTGTGGACAAAAAGGTGATACTGGTGGTGGTCAATTTGATAAATTTCAAAAAGATAGATGTGATGAGGCCGAAAAAATATTACAAACTTTTGAATTAATAGTCAATAAATAAAATCAAAATCTTCTTTTGACTCCTGCCTCTTTTCTTGCTAGAATGAGTAGGTTAATTAAGTTGTATAAATGTCATCCTGAACTTGTTTCAGGATCTATATAGTGGGTAGATTATCAAATAAGATGCTGAAATAAATTCAGCATGACAGTTATTTTTTTATTATGTCAATTATCAGCAAGCTTTTTGGTTCGAATGAAAAAGAGGTCGCCAGGACTCGTCCGATTGTCGAAAAAATAAATTCTTTGGAAGCGGAAATTTCCAAATTGTCAGACGAAGAACTTCGCGCTAAAACTGAAGAATTTAAAAATCATATAAAAGAAAAAGAAACGCTGGATGAAATTTTGCCGGAGGCTTTTGCTGTTGTGCGTGAAGCAGTCAAGAGAGTGGACAACAAAAGATTGTTTGATGTGCAGATGACAGGTGGGATAATTTTGCATCAAGGGAGAATTGCCGAAATGAAAACCGGAGAAGGAAAAACTCACACTGCGCTACTTCCAATGTACCTCAATGCTTTGACTGGTAAAGGAGTGCACATTGTCACAGTCAATGATTATCTGGCCAAGCGTGATTGCAATTGGATGGGATCAATTTTGCATTTCTTGGGAATATCCACTGCTTGTATAATTCACGACACATCGTACATTTATGAACCGAAAATAATTGATGCTAATAAAGTGAGCGTGGAGACCTGCCTGCCGGTAGGCATGGTGGAAAATTTGAAACAAGTGACTCGGCGCGAAGCGTATAATGCTGACATTACTTATGGAACAAATAACGAATTTGGCTTTGACTATCTGCGTGATAATATGGTGCAAGATGCTTCTCAAATGTCGCAGAGAGAACTAAATTTTGCCATTGTTGACGAAGTGGACTCAATTTTGATTGACGAAGCTAGAACTCCGCTCATCATCAGTGCGCCGGACTCAGAATCAACCAAGATGTATCAACAATTTGCGTCCCTTGTTCCACGTCTCAAAAAAGACGAGGATTTCGATTTGGATGAAAAAATGAAAGCTATTTCGATAACGGACAGTGGAATTTCCAAGATTGAAAGTTGGCTGGGAGTGGAAAATATCTATGACGCAGGGAAAATAAATTATGTGCATCATTTGGAACAAGCCCTGAAAGCAGAAATTATTTTTCAAAAAGATCGTGACTATGTTGTGAAAGACGGCGAAGTGATCATCGTGGATGACTTTACGGGGCGCATTATGCCCGGCAGGCGCTATAGCGAAGGTTTGCATCAAGCCATTGAAGCCAAAGAAAAAGTGCAAGTGCAAAAAGAATCTAAGACTTTAGCTGCTATTACTTTTCAAAATTATTTTCGAATTTATCACAAACTTTCCGGTATGACGGGAACGGCCACCACTTCAGCCGAAGAATTTTTCAAAGTGTATAATATTGATGTGGTAGAAATTCCAACCAATAGACCACTTGTTAGAAAAGATCTAGCTGATATTGTTTATAAATCAGAAAAAGGAAAATTCAATGCGATTTGTGAAAAAATAAAAGAAATAAACAAAACTGGTCAACCGGTTTTGGTTGGCACAATTGCTATTGAAAAATCAGAATATTTGAGCGCGCTTTTCACTCGTTTTGGGGTTAAGCACGAAGTTTTGAATGCCAAGCAACACGAAAAAGAAGCACTAATCATTCAAAATGCTGGGCAAATTGGGGCAGTGACAATCGCCACTAATATGGCGGGACGTGGAACGGACATTAAATTGGGTGAAGGCGTCAAAGAAGTAGGCGGGCTTTTCATCCTGGGTACAGAACGGCATGAAGCACGACGCATTGACAATCAGCTTCGTGGACGCGCCGGCCGACAAGGTGATCCCGGAGCTTCGCAGTTTTTTGTGTCGCTGGAAGATGAATTGATGCGCCGATTTGGTGGAGACAAACTCATTAGCATGATGAACACTTTGGGACTGCCAGAAGATCAACCAATTCAAAATAAAATAATTTCTCGCACCATTGAAAACGCTCAATCAAAAATTGAAGGTTTTAACTTTGATATTCGAAAACATGTGCTGGAATATGATGACGTGATGAACAAACAGCGCGAAGTGATATACAAAAAACGCCGAGAAATTTTAGAATCTAAGGATCTCAAAAATGAAATGTTGGGGTATATCATTCAGGAAATGGAAAATCTAGTTTCTTTTCATAGTGCCGAAGAGGAAAAAATCGATATGAAAGAAATTTATGAAGGAATGAAAAATATTATCTCAGCCGACAAGTCGGTGGAGAATAAATTGAAGGAGATAAAAAATGATAGCGCAAAAAATTCAGCGGAAAAAGTTTCGGCGATGACGCAATATCTCAGTGGTTTGGCTAAAGAAGCGTATAACAAAAAAGAACAAGAGATTGGCACGGAAAGTATGCGAGGCATTGAAAAAGCGGTGATTTTGCAAACGATGGATATGATGTGGATGAGTCATCTGGACGAAATGGACTATCTGCGAGACGGCATCGGACTTCGCGGTTATGGACAACGCGATCCGCTCATTGAATATAAACGAGAAGCCTATTTGATTTTTTCTCATCTAATGGACAATATCCGCGCAACAATTGTCCGTACAATTTTCAAAGTGAATGTAGTCACACCACAAGCTCAAGAAAAACCCGCGCAAAATAGTTTGAATTATAGTGGTGGTGGGGAAGTGGAACAGTTTTCAGCCGTGAAAAAAGAAGAAAGTGGCAAAACCGAAGAAAAAAAACTTGCTCCGATTGTGAATAAGGATAGAGTTGGTAGAAATGATCCTTGTCCGTGTGGAAGTGGGAAGAAATATAAGAAGTGTTGTGGTAAGTAGGAGCTGAAAAATAAGTTGCTTTGTGCCAAGAGTAAAGCAAAACCCAGTCGAAAGACTGGGTTTTTTCTATGCCAAAAATCCGTCGCCCGAAAATAAAAGTTGCTCGTTGAT
>JBAZSS010000035.1:0-11640 GCA_041662285.1 Parcubacteria group bacterium | reverse complement strand
GTTAGTGGTTAATGATAATAGTTGTGTATTATCCATTATACCGAACGGGATGTCTTTTTTTAACTCATGTTGCACTTGTGGGTAGAATGTAGGTTTCTTCACTTGTTTTTTCTTCAATTTATCGCTATTCTAAAGATAAGAAGAAATTAAGTTAAAATGTTATGGAAGAAAAAAAGGACAATCAAAATAAAATTGAGAATAATAACTTTTTCACTCTTTCTGAGTTTCGTCATGAAATCGGCGTTCCACTTGTTTTGGCCAAAAAATTAATTTTATGGGGTGAGATTCGGGCAGTACGAGCGGTTGATGGAACTTTGCGAATTAGCAGTTTAGAAGTAGCAATCGCTAAGAAACTACTAAAGAATAGATGGGAAAAAACAAGATATTTTTTTCGAGCTTTGGGACCAGGTCTAATTACCGGAGTTTCAGATGATGATCCATCTGGTATCGGAACATATTCTTCTGTTGGGGCTCAATTTGGCTTTTCTATCCTTTGGATGGCAGCTTGGCTTTTGCCAGTGATGTTTGCTGTGCAAGAGGTGTGTGCACGAATCGGTCTGGTGACCAATCAAGGCTTGACTGGAGTTTTAGCAAAACATTATAAAAAAAGAATTGTGGCAGTGGCTGTTTTGCTTTTGATTGTTGCGAATGTGATAAACATTGGCGCTGACTTGGGTGCGATGGCCTCAGCACTTTCTATGCTTACACATATTAATTTTTATGTGGGGGCACTTTTTTTCGCTACCCTTACTATAATTATGGAAGTTTTTATTGGCTATCATTACTATGTTAAATTTTTGAAGTGGCTCACAATTTCTGTTTTGGCATATATTATCACAGGGATAATTATCCATCCTGACTGGTTGACTGTTTTGCACTGGACATTTTTACCTAAAATTGAATTTAGTAAGGAATATGTTTTTGCTATGACGGCAGTTTTTGGCACAACAATCACTCCCTATCTATTTTTTTGGCAAGCATCCGAAGAAGTGGAAGAAAACAAAATAGCACATAAATTGTTAGGTAAGAAAAAAAATTCTTCTTTGAGTTTTAGAATTGCTCGTATGCGAACTGATGTTGGAACGGGAATGATTTTGGCGAATGTAGTTTTTTTCTTTATCGTACTGACGGCATCCAACACTTTTTTTGCCAATGGGATAACTGATATTAAATCGGCAGAACAAGCGGCTATGGCACTACGCCCACTTGCCGGAAATTATGCCTATTTGCTTTTTGCTATGGGAATAATTGGTACGGGACTCTTGGCCGTTCCAATCCTAGCTGGCTCCAGTGCCTATGCTATTGCCGAATTGCTAAAATGGCATGAAGGATTGAATTTGAAATTTAATCAAGCCAGAGGCTTCTATTTAGTAATCGCGGTGTCGATTTTTGTGGGTCTTTTGCTTAACTTTTTTCAAATAAATCCAATCACAGCACTCTATTACTCGGCGTTTATAAATGGAATCATCGCGTTGCCACTGCTTATCATTATTATGGTTGTGGGTGATGATAATAAGATTATGGGAAAAGAGACTCATCCTAAGTGGGTTAAATTTTTTGGCTGGCTGGCAATTGTTTTTATAGCTATTTTGATACTAACTTCAATTATTTTATATTTTTAATAAGTATGAAAAAGAAAAAGAAGAAAATTTTAAAATTCAAAGTTTTTTTGGATAAAAAGATAAAAAAATTTCAAGAGAAGTTTAATTTTTCGCATGAGATAAAATCAACAAAAAATAAGTATGTTTTTCAATTGAATAGGCGGGGGATTGCCATAATTTTTTTGTATTTTTTCTTATGTATATTTTTTGCTATTTTATTTTCCATTACTTACATCTATTTTTTTGCTACCCCCAAAGCCAAGGAATTGCCAAATCGGATATCAAAAGGCACGACAATTATTTATGACCGAACAGGGGAGCATATTCTCTATGAAATTTATGGCGAAGAAAATAAGAGAATTCTCTTGCATGACCAAATCCCCGATACTATTCGCGTGGCCACTGTCGTTTCCGAAGATGCCTCTTTCTATCATCATATTGGAATCGACATTCCTTCAATTTTGCGGGCTTTAGAAATTAATATAAAAAATAGGCAATTTCAACAGGGTGGATCAACAATCACCCAGCAATTAGCCAGAAATGTTTTTTTAGATCGAGACAAAAATCTAAAAAGAAAAATTTTAGAGTCAGTTATTGCTTTGAAGCTAGAACGCAAATTTGAAAAAGATGAAATTCTGGATTTTTATCTAAACCAGATTCCATATGGCTCAAATGCTTATGGCATTGAATCTGCTTCTCAAACTTTTTTTGGGAAAAATGCTATTGATTTATCTTTAGACGAAGCGGCACTTTTGGCATCACTCCCCAAGGCAACAACTTTCTATTCTCCCTATGGGAACAACCAAAGAGCTCTGATTGATAGGCAAAAAAATATTCTCAAAAAATCAGCTGAACTTGGTTTGGCGGATGAAAAAATAGTCGAGAGAGCGTTAGAAATTGACACTTTGAAAAAAATTATACCACCCAAAGACAATATCGAAGCCCCGCATTTTGTTTTTTATGTCAAGGAATTTCTAGAAAAAGAATATGAAGATTTGGATTTAGAAACGGAAGGTTTGAAAATTTATACTACACTTGATTATGATATGCAAAAAAGAGCTCAGGAGTCAGTTTCTCAAGGCGTAGAAAATAATAAGAAGTATAGAGCCAGCAATGCTTCACTGGTGGCAATTTCTCCCAAAACAGGGGAGCTTCTCGCAATGGTGGGAAGCAAGGATTATTTTGATTCATCAATTGACGGGCAAGTGAATATCGCTACCAGTCCTCGCCAACCAGGTTCGTCATTTAAGCCGTTTGCTTATGCCAAGGCTTTTGAAAAAGGTTATCAACCGGAAACATTAATTTGGGATGCGCCGACAAATTTTGGCCCAGATGGGTCAGGCAAAAATTATATGCCAAATAATTATAATGGAAATTTTAGTGGACTCGTTTCTATGCGTCAGGCCTTGTCATCATCGCTTAATATTCCCGCGGTCAAAACTCTTTATCTAGCTGGAATAAATGAAACAATAGATTTGGCTGAGCGCTTGGGAATTTCTACGTTGGAAGATAGAAATCGTTTTGGACTTTCGCTTGTTTTAGGCGGTGGAGAAGTTAAATTACTTGAAATGACTTCGGCTTTTTCAGTTTTTGCTAATGATGGAGAAAAAAGCCAACTCAAAGTTATTCAAAAAATTACTGATCGACAGGGGAATATTAAAAAAGAATATTCCAATGAAAGTGAAAATGTTTTGGATAAGGAAGTCGCTAGAAAAATAAGTTCTATTCTTTCGGACAATTCTGCTAGATCGGCTGTTTTTGGCAGTAACACCCCTTTGGCGTTTAAGGATTATGCGGTGGCGGCAAAAACCGGGACAACTCAAGAATTTCGCGATGCTTGGACGGTTGGATATACGCCTAATATCTCCGTGGGAGTTTGGGTTGGCAATAATAACAATACCCCAATGAAGTATGGATCAGACGGAATTTTTGTGGCTGCGCCTATTTGGAGGAATTTTTTGGACAAAGAATTGCCCAACTTGCCCAAGGAAGATTTTGGATCGTATGAGAAAATTGTTTCTTCAAAACCAATGATCACAGGAAATGTTTCCGGAGAAATCAAATATTTCAAAATAGCTTCTGGCAATGAAATTTCCCAAAATAAACTGAAAAAATATAAAGCTTCTGAGATACGTCAGCAAATCGAACCGGAAAAACACTCCTTGCTTTACTATGTCAACAAAGATTTTCCACTTGGCTCAGAACTTCCAAACTACAGCGACCCAATGTTTGTTCGTTGGGAAAAAGGAATAAATCAAGATTTTTCCGGAGAAATTTTTAATCTCAATATTACAGAATAAAAAACCCGCCAATTGGCGGGGCTTGGATATTTTAATTCTATACTTTTTTAATCGCGTTTATAGAAGCTTTCAATTTTTCTTTCAAATATTTTTTTGTTTCGGTGAGATGCTTTACTAGAGTTAAGTCTATGCCGTCAAGAAGAATCTGAGTTTGTTCGTTCAGTTTTTTATCCAAATGTTCCCTAACAACATATTCATTTATATTATTTTCTTCATTCATAGTTTTATTTTATATTAAGCTTCTGCAAGGGTCAATCGTTCAATTCAAAACCATGCGAATTGCCAAAGTGGATAAAACCTTGAAAATCCAAAATAGTTTTTTCGATTGTGCAGTCGGTAAAATATGCGCCGGCAATTGTCGCGCCGGTGAAGTTTGCTTTCCTGAGAATACATTTTTCAAAGCCGGCTTTTTCTAGCTTGGAGTTTTTAAAGCTAACTCCAGTTAAATCACAAAGAAAAAATATACTGCCTGATAAATCAGTTTCTTCGAATTTGCAAGAGGCGAGAGAGAATTTTTTGGCTGACGGATCATTCTTTCCTGGGCGTTTTTCAAAAACACAATTTTGCATCATAGCACCAGAAAAATCACAATCGCTGAATTTGACCGCCAAGAAATTTAGGTTGCTTAGTTTACTTTCGAGAAAAGAGCAATTGGCAAAGCCAGTGCTTTCACAATCGATGGAGGAAAGATCACAGGCAGTAAAGACGCAATTATTAAAAGTGGTGAATTTTAAATTGATTTTTGGAAAGGCGCACCCAGAGAACTGACAACCCGAAAAATGCTCCCCGCGAACCTCTTTTTCTTTAAAGATTTTGTTTTTATAGTGCATAAAAGCTGTCTTTACTTCTTTTGAATTCTGTTTATTTCTTTTTCCAAATCATCCGTGCGATTTATCGCGTCGTATATTTCTTCTATTTCTTCCTTATCAACATCATCTGAATTTGTCGCGCAGATGCGTGCCATCTGCAAATTTTCCTTCAAGCTTTCCATAGTTTTCGTCATCGCTTCAAAAACAACTTCTGGCGGAATATTTTTCTTGCCACGATACTTCAAGACCCACCACCAAAAAATCAAGCGGGTTTTTATCAACGGCCAAAAATTATATCTCATTTTTTCAAACATAATTTAATTATACTACTAAAAAATGTTGCCTGCCCGCAATGCCTTGTTGCAAAGAATAAGTTGTGGTTTTATAAAATAATTAATGTGTTTGTAATTTCTCAACTTAAATTATAGATACATTGCAAGGCAGGCGGGCTGAACATATTACTGAACAAAAAATTATTTCTTAAATCTCTAAAAGGTGCTTGACCCCTTTTCTCTTCTTTTTCCGCAAAAATTTTATTTTTGTAATGCACAGGGCTTATTATTGAGCTATGGAATTATTATTAAAAGGTAGGCGTGTTTGTCCCACTCAAACCCGTGCGCACACGCTTTATCAATCCATAACTCCTATATTTATTTTGTAAATAAATCAATAAAATACGACTCCTCTCTATCGGAGTAAGTATATTGAGGTGAATTTATAAGTGATAATGCATTGATTCTTTTGATTATTTCCTTTTCCGGATTATAAGTTGCTTTATTTTTGTAAACTCTTGATAGTACAATACACTTTTGGGGGCTTATTGGCAAAACAACCATTGTATCATTATCAAAAATTATTGGTGGAAAAAATAAAATTTTTGGTATCATATTATTATCAGAAAATAGGACTGGGTTGTCAGATATTATAAAAAAATAATTTGATGATGAAATGTCAAAAATGCTTATATTATAACTAAAAATATTTTCTGCAATATATCCTAGTAAATAATTTGATAGAATCATCGAATTATTCAATAGTTTTTCATTTTTATTATCATCATAAAAAGAAGCCCATTCGTTCAATATCTCTTTGTTTAAGTTGTAAGCATTTTTGATAAAAATATCTACTATAAACTTTCTATCTATTTTTTTACTTTTTCCACCATAAAACTTATCAGCGACATAAGATAAACTCATAGCAATAAATTCGCGAAATACTAAATTTCTAACCACAAGTGAACTTATAAAATGAGCTAGCATATTTAGCTCAAAGTTGTTAATATCACTTAAGTTATTATTAAGAAGTTTTTTAACAATAGGGCATGCTTTATTTTCAATGCATCCGTAAAAATCCTCTATTATTTGATCTTTCTTTTTTGTCTTGACATTTGTAAGGAAAAATTGACCATCTATGCACCCGGACTGCTTTTTGATAGAACACCTTATTGACTTAAATGTTGTTTTATTCCTTTTGTAAATCAAACCTTTCTTTGTTTTAAAATTTTTCAATAAAAATTGTGGAACATGATGATGCCTATTCTTTTCACTCTTTGAAATTCCACGCACAGTATCAAATTCATATCGAAGAGTGAATTTTAATGAAAAATAAAACCACCCTATTAAAGTTGGCATATCTCTAAACAATGTTTTTAATCTTTGAAAGATATTGTTTGATTTATTCATCTAGTAATTTATCAAATCTTTCCATCATTTCTTCAGCTCGTATTTCATGTTCGGTTTTATCGCCAGTATTAGAAAACAAGTTATAGGTAAGGATATTAAAGTCTCGCCAGTCAGTAACAATATTCAATAATTGTTGCCTATCGTGCTTGTATTTTTCTTTAAGCTGTACATATTTCTGTTCTATTATTTCCAATATTCCCATTCCTTTCAATGTCTGTTCCAGAAGTTCATTGAGTTTAGAAAATTCTTCGTTATCAATTCGATTTGCTCCTGCCTTAGCTGAATCAGCTTCGATAGCTTTAGCTGTTCTAATATAGTAATCATACCCAACTCGTTCAGCTTTTTTGATTTTTCGGTTCAATAAAAAATTTGTTAGTCCCATATAATTTCATTAATTTTAATTAAATATCACATCTATAACTTACCATAATTAGCCAAAAATACAAGCAAAGGGAAATTTTTTCTTGCAGTCCGTGAATGGGCGAATTTTTGTTTCTGTAAATAGATATTTTTCAAGTCTAGCTCTATTATCAATTCTTATTCTTTATTTTCCTCTTCACCTTTTTTATATGTTTTGTTACTAGAAACAGTTGTCGAGTATTCCTCGGTAACTAAATTTTCGTTTGATTTCCCATTCAAAGTTTTATTCAAGTTTTTTAGAAGTTTTTAGATAAAAGGGGGCTAACTAAAAACAAAAAAAGGCTAATCAGAGCCATTTTTTAAGGTAAGCAATTTTTCGCCTAAACTTTTTTGCGTAATTTTTGCACAATGTTGGGGAGGAAGGATTCCTGCCTACCGGCAGGCAGGCGAACCGAAGTGCCTTACCGCTTGGCAATTACATACAAAGTTGGGGAGGAAGGATTCGAACCTTCGCATGACGGAGTCAAAGTCCGTTGCCTTACCACTTGGCTACTCCCCAACACTATATATAATCTATTTAATTTTCAAAATGTACATTTAATTTTCTTTCTAAATCTCCCTTTAGTGATTTTAAATATTTCTCTCGTTGCATTGCTTCTGCTCTGCTTGCATATGTTTCTTTATAAGCCAGAACAAATGGTCTTCTGTTTCTCGTAGCAGTAACTTTGCCTGAATTATGTCTTAGAAGTCTTTTCTCAAGATTATTAGTTTGCCCAATATAAAATTTATTATCTTTAGTGCTTTTGAGAATATAAACAAAAAATAACATAATTTTTTTGTGTTGTAATTCGAACCTTCGCATGCTCCGCCAAGGCGGGGTGCCTTACCGCTTGGCTACTCCCCATCTGCTACTCTTCTACGACTTTCCCGCCCATAATTTCCAGTGCGTCAGTAAGGAGGGAGTTTTGTTCGGATTTTTTGGGTGGTTGTTCTTCTTGAGTTTTTGGGATTAAATTCTTATCAATCACAATTTCAATCCGAATAGTCGATTTTAGTATCTTACTAAAAACTTCTTCGACTGTCAATTTATTGTTGGCATCGTTTAATCTTTCGCGATAAAAGTCATAGGGTGTGGCAAGAGTGAGAACATTCTTTTTTGCCTGGGTTGGCTGGCAATTGCACAGCAAGGCAGAGAGGGAATGATTGAAGGGGCGGATATCGATAAGGAGTTTTTTCCAATTAGCTCGCACTTTTTCCATGTCCAAATCTTCACCACTATCCACAAATTTTTCTTCCACTATTAATGGTTGAATTTCTTCTTCTATTATTTCTGTTTTAGTAATTATGTTTTTACTGTCTGAATTAGTTTCTCCCTCTCCTGTCCTTTTGGACACCTGCCTGCCGGCAGGCAGGTCCTCTCCCAAAGGGAGAGGAGGAATCTTTGGAGATTCAATTTCATATTCAACTTTTTCTGCTGGAAAAGTTTGAGTGGCTTTGATGACGGCAATTTCCAAGGGAAGTTGGGGGAGGATGAAACTTGAAATTTTGCTTTGGGCTTCCATGAATAAATTTATCGCGGAAATAATTTGCGGTAATTCAGCCGTTTCGCAAAGTTTCACCATTTTTTCCAAACGCTCACTGGTCATTTCGGCGGAAAAATATTTCTTGAGACTAGGATCAATCTTCACAATCATCATCTGGCGAAGATAGTTAACTAGGGATTTGTTGAAAATTTCTAAATCATAACCATTTTCCAAAAGCTCATTGATTTTTGAAATTGCCGTGGAAGAATTTTTTTTCACAATCATCTCGGCCATTTCTTCAGCAGTTTTTTTGTCAGCGGTGCCTAAAATTTCTTCTACTTCTTTGACGGTAACATTTTTGTCTTCCAAGGAAATTATCTGTCCCAGGAGTGATTCAGCGTCACGCATCCCGCCTTCGGCGGAAATGGAAATCATCTCCAGTGCTTCTTTCTCAATTTTGACTTTTTCTGCTTTGGCAATCAGAGTTAATTTTTCGATTATATTTCCAATTGGCAAGCGAGTAAAATCAAATCTTTGGCAACGAGAAATGATAGTCTGAGGAACTTTGTGAATTTCCGTGGTAGCCAGAATGAAAACTACGTGAGCTGGTGGTTCTTCGAGGGTTTTCAAAAGTGCGTTGAAGGCTCCCGTAGAAAGCATATGGACTTCATCGATGATATAGACTTTGAATTTCAATGAGGCATTGGAGAGCGCTACAGTTTCACGAAGTTCTCGGATGTTGTCCACGCCAGTGTTGGAAGCAGCGTCAATTTCAATTATGTCTAAGGATTTTTTTTCAGTGATAATTTTGCAGGACGGACATTTTTCGCAAGTAATGGCGTCTTTCAAATCTTCGCAATTAATTGTTTTGGCTAAAATTCTTGCGATAGAAGTTTTGCCAGTCCCGCGTGGACCGGTGAAAAGATAAGCATGACCAATGCGATTATTTGTTATCGAATTAGAAAGCGTGCGTACGATATGCGCTTGCCCGATAATTTCGGAAAAATTTTTCGGTCGATATTTTCGATAAAGTGTTTCAGACATAATTATATAAATTCTAAATAAATTTTGATAAATTCAAAAGCGCCAAATGGCACCCCTATGAAATATTATAGCACTCCGAAATGCTACTGGCAATAAACAAAAAAATCGGCTGAGTACCGATTTTTCTGATTAGTATAAAAGAAGGATTATTTTTTGAAAACCAAGAATTTATAGCCTAAAAAGTTCCAAACGAGCCCAAGAATTGATCCGGCGGCTGCACCGATTAGTCCCCATTGTTCTGAGCCCATTCCAGTGAAAGGATGAATATAGTTGAAAACGAAAGAAGCTACAGCGACGTTTATGATAAAGCCAACGATACTCACTACAAAGAATTGGCCAAATTCTGATTTTTTTTGTTTGTTTTCATTAAAAGTCCAATACTTATTCCAAAAATAACTATTGATATTGGCAATGGTAAAGGAAATAGCCTTATAGAGAGAATAGGAGGTGATGATTAGAACGCCAAACCCCAAGAGAATATCCGTAGAACTAATGGCAAAATATTTTTTGAGATATATTGTCAAAATTGTGAGAACTCCAAAATCAACCAAAACATTCAAAACTCCCGTGACGCCAAATTTTGCAATTTGCCAAATGACAGGAATTTTTTTGCCGATTATGTGAGCGATAGCCAGGCCAAGAGGTGTGCCAATGAGAAAGAAGGGGAGAATGGCAATTTTCAATCGAATATAGAGATCAGGTTTAGCTACAGCTAGTACTGGCATAAAAAGAAGACCGATTAGAAGGCCCAACAACATTCCGAGCCAAAAATCTTTTTTTGGCATAGCTTGCAAGTTTGTTTTCATAAAAATCAAGAGTTTGAATTCAAATTATTATTTAATTCTTTTTTTAGTTCTTCAAGATCTGGCGCCCATTCATCGATTAGGGAAGCGCTAGTGTTTGTTGGGGTGTCATTTTTTTCAATATCATCTGCTTTTTCCTCGAATTTATTTTCTTCTTTCAAAACTTCATCAATACTTTTTTGTGAAAAATTTGATTCCTCTTTTTTCTTACTGGCAGTTTTTTGCAAAACATTTTCAATAGAACCCCAATCGGAGTCAATATTTTTTGGCAACACTAAAGTCACTTCATCTCCTGGTTCGACTTTGAAATAGGTAATAGAAGCTAAAAGAATTTTATAGGCTTTGCCTTCAGCTGCCACGAAATAGTCACCATCAGCATCAAGATTAGCCACGCTGATAACTCTTTTTCTGTCCGTTGGACCGATTTGTTTATATATAAAAGACCCGTCAGGAGTGATGGTAAGCTTCAACATATCTCCTTCGACAAGTTTTGATTTTGAAGCGTAATTGGCTGGTACGGGATATTGTTTGCCGTCAGTGCCAATCATAATTTGTCCGTCAAAAGTTCCTTCAATTATTCTGCCGTCCTCGGCGTCATCATCGCTAATTTTTTTTCTACGACCGACTTTCTTTTTACCTTCAAGCTGAAGCAACATTGACTTGGCGCCTTGCAAAGTTTTTTCCGCGCTATAAATCATTTCGCGAAGAGCCTGAACTTTTTCATTTGTTTTTTCGTCTTTTTCTTCCATTTTAATTTTTCCACTAAATTTTGAGTGGGTATTTATTTTTATATTTATATTACATTCAAATTATACAATTATATCAATAGATGTGCAAATCGAATATCTGTGGATAATTTTTTTTGGAAGATTATACGATATTCATTGTAATAATAATGCTTATTTATTTGAAATATATGTATTCTAAAAAGGGGATGAAAAAAAGATTTATCTCGCATGTCTATATGTGGATTCTTGTGATGTGTGGTGTCATTTTGGATTTTGTTTTTATTCCCTCTGGTATTTTTCTTTATAATAAAAATGTTTATGTTTATTTCTTGGCCATTTTCTTGGCTACTTTTCTTTTTCTTTTTCTGATTTATTATGTCCCCAGCGCCATTTGGGAAAGGAGAAAATTTCGACTTTATTCTGCTTCGGAAATGAGAAGAATGATTCATCTAGAAGTTTATGGCAAATGTGTTCATCCCACTTGCACTACACTGGCATTTTTAGGCTGGATATTTTTCTTCATCTTTCCAGATCTGCAAATTTTTCTCTCCGTTCTTTGGTTTAGTATAATCCTTATCTTTTGGATGAAAGTTGAGAAATCATTCTTTCTTGGTAGAAGGTCAAAATTTGAAACAGAGGAAGATTCTGGCCCGGGGTAGGGTTTTTTCAAAGCTAGGATTCTATTCTGAAGTGCAACATTGTCTTTTTTAAATTGTAGCATTTTTTTAATTTTTTTCATAAAATACTTCTCTAGGAGATAGGAATCCTAATCTTTTCCTAGGTCGATTAT
>JBAZSS010000034.1:0-11739 GCA_041662285.1 Parcubacteria group bacterium | reverse complement strand
CAAATTCTGAGCCACTCGCTCATCCACACCCTCATAGCGCCCGCAAATAAAAATCAAATTATCATATTTTGACAAACGCTTAGCATCGCCCTGGGTATATTTTTTCCCTTTAGCAGAGAACAATATTGTTCGAGTTTTTTTTGATTTTTTTATCGATTTTAAGCATTTGTAAATTGGTTCTACTTTCATCACCATTCCAGCGCCACCGCCGTACGGAGTGTCGTCCACAGTTTGATGTTTATCAGTAGTATAATCACGAAGATTATGAATTTTAATCTTAATTATTTTATTTTTCTGCGCTCGCGCTAAAATTGACTCGCCAAAATATGAGTTGAAAATTTGCGGAAAGATTGTAATGATATCGAATTTCATAATTTTACGAAATACGAAATAAGCGAAATACGAAACAATTAAACTCCCTTTTCGTACTTTCGTATTTAGCCTGCCTACCGGCAGGCAGGTATTAATTTCGTAGTTCGTAATTATATAATACCATATTAAAACTAAACAAAAAAGACCCCGCTGATGCGAGATCTTTTTTTATAAGAAGTCTTTATATTTTGATATCACCAACTACTTCATCAATAGTTTTTCTTCCAGTTGATCCTGCATCCATTCTTCTTTCGCTTCCTTCTGGCTCATTGATTTTCAAATTAACGCGAGCATTGTTTCGCGCTCCGATAACTCGAAGGAGCGTTCGAAGAGCTTTAGCTGTAGCGCCTTCTCGTCCAATGATCATTCCCATATCTTCGGCATTTACATCCAAAGTTATGAGTACTCCCATTTCATCAATTTTTCGGTCAACTTTTACATCTTCCGGGTGATTTACAATTTGTTTAACGACATATTCTACGAAATCTTTGTCGGTTGCTTGTTCTGCCATATGTGTGTACTGAAAATTAAGTATTATTTATCCGATATTTAATCGGAATTATTTCCAAGAATCCAGGAACGAAAGAAAGATCGACCAAGCTATCTAATTCCCTTCTTCTTTTGTCTATATTATAATTTATATCCTAGTCTTTGTCAATCGAAATTTTGCCAGTATATTTCCCCGAAAAATAGTTTATTCTGATGCGAATTAGATCCAGAAGCATATTGAGCGAATCGCGATATATTCGAATACTGCTTTCTGTTGGGTTTTGCAAAATTATCGGTAATTCTTTTATCCAATATCCACTCTTAACAGCGACAAAAATAACCTCCGCGTCAAAAGCAAAACGATCTATAGTCATCAAAGGAAAAATTTTCATAGCTACTTCTCGAGAAAAAACCTTGAAACCACATTGTGTATCTTGAATAGAATAATTATTAGTAATTACCATGCGTAAAAGTCGAAAAATCTTTTCCATAAATTGACGGTGCCAAAGTACTGGCTTGGTTACTTTCAATCCTGGCACAAATCTCGAAGCGATAGCAATATCAAAACCATCATCTAATGCTTCGATAAAATTTTCCAAACTTTCAATAGGAATGGCCAAGTCGGCGTCCAAAAACATAACTGTTTCGTAACGACTTTTCAAAATTCCACCCTTAACTGCATGCCCCTTGCCAGAATTTATCTCATTGTCAATCAAAATAATTTTTGGCAAATTTTTTTCAACTTGAAAAATTTCTTCTCGGGTATTATCAAAACTACCATCATTAACGATGATAATTTCGTAATCTAAAAAATTATTTGCCAAATAGTCACTTATCTTTTCAACGTTTTGACGAATGAATTTTCCGCCATTGTAACAAGGGATAATGACTGATATTTTTTTGCTTTTCATCGATTATAACAATTTAATCGCATCAGCCACAGTGATTATGCCGATTAGCACTCCATCCGCATCTGTGACGGGATAGGAATTGAAACTTCTTTCTTTGATTAGTTTTACAAAATCCTCCACTTCCATTTCTGGCGAGACATTTTCACACTTAGTGCTCATGATGTCTTTGGCAGTAGCATGAAGCACAGCGTGCATAGCTTCTTTTTCTTCTTCGCCATATTTCATTTTTCCACTATTGATGAAATCAATCATTGATGGCATATACACCATGTTAGAAGAATCCTTAGTGAAGAAATCAGTTTCAGTAATTATTCCTAAAACTTTGTTATTAGTGTCTAAAACAGGCACGGCGTGAATTTTTTCCCTTGACATAATTTGTGCAATTTCCGAAATAGGAGTATCCTCCTTCACGGAAATTACATCCTTAGACATGATTTCTTTTATTTTCATAAATTTAAAATTAAAAATTAAAATATGGAGGATTTTCCTCTATTTTTATATTAGCATAAAATAACACTTATTCCAAATAAAACAAAAAAACTGCCCCGTAAGGACAGTTTAGAAAAAATACATATTTCTATTTAACATTATTTCCCCATCGTTTCCAGTTTATAGATAATTCCAAAAGCAAGAACGATAGAAATCACAGCGATAATAAATCCAGACATATTCATAATTTTATACTTAATGATTAGTTTCTTATTTTATATAACCTATAATTCTAGCATATTTTCAAGCTTTTGTCAATATTATTTACTAATCTAGTATTTTAGGCTTTATATAAAGCAAAAAATATATATGCTACTTTGAAAATTGTAATAAATATGCTATAATACAAACAGACTTATGAGTTATCAATTCAGAAACCTGGTCGATTATCTGGAATTGAAACTCTTAAAAATTTAATTAATAATTTAATCAAAATGAATCAAAAATCAAAAATAATCATTCCCACTATGGGAATCCTGGTATTTCTAATTGTTGGAGTTATTATTTTTAACTCTTCCAAAAACACTCCTGAAAAAATCACAACTAGCCCTCAAGCTAAAACTGTCGATGAAAAATCCATTGCCACCACCACCGCGGTGATTGGCGACAAAGAAATTGATGCGTCAATTAACACGACAATAAATGAAGTTTTGTCAGACAATGATCTCGACTCAGAATTTGCTGATATCGATCTAGCGCTTTCTGATGAAGGAGACATCGATCAAATTAATAATTTATACAACGACAATGAATTATAAAAAACTATCAAAAATTTCTTTGGTTGCTTTTCTCACAATCACATTTGTTTTTCCTTCAGTTTCTTTGGCCGTGGGAAACGCTCCTTCGCAAGAAGCTCGAGATGCTAAAAAAGCTGAGATACAAGAAGCTCGAGACGCCAAAAAAGAAGAAGTCCAAGAAAATAGAAGTGAAAAAACTTGTGCTATGATTTCAAATCAGGCTGAGCAAATTCAAAATCGATTGACTGAAAGAATTGCTAAACTAACACAAAAGCGAACAGAAACTCAATCTAACATAGCAGAGCGCGTCGCGCAAAGAACTGCCAAAAGAACTGAGCGTAGAGCTAAATGGGAACAAACCAAAACAGCCAATTGGGAAAAATTGCAAAGCAAAGCTCAAACTGATGAGCAAAAAGCGGCTGTGGCAAAATTCATTGCAATTGTGCAAACTGCAGTGAAAAACAAAAATGATGCCGTTGATGCAATTCTCACACAACTTCGCGCTGAAATTCAAACTCAAAATAACGAGAGGAAATCAGAAATTGATGCGCAAATAGCTACCTATAAAAATGCGGTTGCTTCAATCACTAGTCAAGTTCAATCTGATTGCTCTGCCGGCAAAGACGCCAAAACAATTCGCGAATCATATCGCACACAGATGAAACAAGCGCGTGAAACATTTCAAAATAGAGAAAGAAACCGCGAAGAATTCAACGCTGAGATAAAGACATTGAAAGACGCCAAAAAAAGTGAAGTACGAACAATTCTTGAAACTTTCAAGAAAACCGTCGAGGATGCCAAAGTTGAATTGCGCTCTGCCTTTCCTGCAACAACTGAATAATTAGAATCTAAACTCCAGACAAAAAAACCATTCCACGCGAGATGGTTTTTTGTTTTTTTAGAGACTTCTATAGAGGCCTCTAAAAATATTCCTTTTCCACAAAATCAATGGCTGATGATGTATTTTTGTCTTTTATCAATTCTCTCGCCTCTGTCAAAGTTTTCCAGCTGGCTTCGTGGAACTCTCCCAATAATTTTTCTTCTACGGGATGAAAAGTCTTTTTGTCCACAGCGATAAAATTCCAAAGGTCATAGTGAACTCTGCAGGGTTGCTTAGTTGGATTGTAAATTTCTGTGATTGTTAAAAGAGCGGGTGGTTTGATTGCAAAATCATTAGCGTCAAGTCCCCATTCTTCATTAATTTCATGAGCTAAAGTTTCTTTCATTGTCTCTCCCTCATCAATATGACCCCCATTAAAAAGCCAAAAACCAGATTTTTTATGATGCCCGATAAAAACTTGCTTGGTAGCCGGATCATAAGCTGCGAAATACGCACAGATATGCGACTGAGGATTTTCATCTCTGGTTATTTTTCCCTCTTCAATTCTCCGCAAAAATTTCTCTACTAGCTCGTCACCCGCAAAATTATTTTTGAGAATCTTTTCCAATTCTTCAATTTGTTTATTTATCATAAAATTATTGCGCGTTTTTTATTTCTAATTTAGATTTCCAGAAGAAATATCCAACTACACCAAAAGTTGTCACGGGCGAAACCCAACTTGGAATATGCATGCCGAAACTGTCGGCGAGCATAATTGCACCAAGGAACAAAATCGAATACATTGCGCCGTTTTTGAGATAGGCATATTTTTTGATTCGATCGATGTTTCCCACTGTGAGTTGGCGAAGCACCAAGGCACCCAAACCATTGCCCAGGATGATAAGTGGCACGGATAGTGTAAAGGCAAAAGCTCCGAGCACTCCGTCGATAGAAAAGGTTGTGTCAATAACTTCCAAATACAAAATTTTGCTTATATCCGACAAACCGCGACTGTTGCCGATCAATTGTTTTTCTCTTTGCTCAGCATTTTGTTTGAAGCCGTGCGTGATGAAAAAGGCTGTCGAGCCAACCACTGCGCCAAAAGCCATCATTGGATTTATCTTCATAGAAAACCAAACTATGACCGTGAGCAAAATTGACACAACCGCATAAAACCACATTCCTTGCGAATGAAAAAATCTTTCTCCCTTGAGTCCATAATTTTTCGGTTCTATAAACAACCAATGAAAGAAAAGAAAAATCAAAAAAACTCCGCCGCCAGACAAAAGAATCGGCGCCGACATTTCAATCGCTTCAATTACCTTTGGATCATTGCTAAAAGTGGCAGTGAGTGATCCCATAAAACCTAGCCCCGGAGTAGCTGCCCAAACAATTGCCCACGGCAAAAGCCCCCGCACCACAAAAACCGCAAACAAAAGCCCCCAAAGCAAAAACCATTTGCGAGCCCTTTGCCCCATTGTTGACAAAACTTCCGCGTTGACAATTGCATTGTCGATACTACTAATTATCTCAAACAAACACAAACCTCCAACCATCAAAATAATCGATATCCAATTCATAAATTATTTTTTAATTATTATTAAATCCACAACCCCCTCCGCCACTTCCTCCGGCGTCGAGTTCGATGTATCTATTATAGCACTATTTTTTCCTTATAATTTAAACACTATTCTTTTTTTATTCATACTCAACAAAATCACGCCAAAAAACATCGGAACAAAAGATAGTAATTGAAATTTTGTAGGAATATCTCCGATTAGCATCCATGCAAATAATAGTGTAGACAACGGTGCAATGCTATTTAGCGCATTAGCTTTCATAACATTAATTCGATATATCCCTTCCACCCACAGGAGCTTGGAAAGTCCAATTAGAAAAATCCCATTAATTATCAAAAGTAAAAAAGTTTTGTCAAAATTAATTGAAGCAAAATTCACCTTAGCAAAATAAGCAAGAATAAAAATAACTGGCATACTTATCAAACTGCGAACAAATAAAATAGCTTCGCTCTTAACTTTTCTCCTCGCTCGTCTTTGAAAAAAATTTCCAAGAGGAGCGATAAATGAAGCTGTTAAAATCATCAAGTCTCCAATTTGAAAATTATTCACATTAGGATAAAGCACGATCCCCGCTCCAAATAACATCAGGATTGCTCCAGCGATATGTTCAAGGGAGATATACTTCTTGTGCCAAATATTAAAAAACAAGAAACTAAAAAATATTTCTGTTTGGGCGATTAGACTCGCATTTCCAGCGGTTGTATAGCGCAAGCCAATAAAATAAAAAAGATAATAAATAATTCCCAATATAAGTGTCGCAAGTAGAATATCTTTCAGCACTTCCCTATTACGCAAATCCTGCCATCCCTTCTTGAAAAACAAAATTACTCCGAAAAACAAAGTCATGAATAAAGTACTCCAAGCGAGGGACAATAGTGGTGAAATAGTTTTAAAAGACAAAATAGCAACAACAGGAAACAAGCTCCATAAAACAGCCTCCACAAAAATTATAATTTCACCTTTCTTTTCTTCGTTTAATTGAATGAATAAGTTTTTCATAATTTAATTTCCGCTATATTTATAAAATCCACCCCAGCCTCTTTGCCGGCACCAATATCCACAGGACTGTCTCCGATGAACAAATACTCTGATTTTGAGATATTTTTATCATAGATCGAAAAGAATCCCTCCGAGCTTGGCTTGATATAGAATGGACAATCGGTGTAAATTTTATCGATGGTATTTTTAATGTGGATTTCTTTTTGATTGATAATTGGTTGGTAGTAAATTTGTGATCTTGATATATCAAGCAGTTCAGCTTGGCGGGTTAGATTGATTTCACAATTATCTCTATCAATCAAAGTTAATTTCTCGCGGGAGCTCAAGGTTGAATTTTTTTTTCAGCCACGAGATTTCTACTTCCCGCTGACCAATGATTTTGTATAATTCTTCAATAGTTTTTTCTTTACTGTGATTTTCTTTTTTCCTTTTGTCGGAAAACATTTTTTCTGCTTCAGTTTCTAAAAACTTTTTCCACTGTCCAATTTGAGTAGGATGGATTTGGTGGAGACTGGCTAGATTAGAAACTGATTCGCCCTTAATTGCCGACAAAGCAATCGAGGCTTTTTGCTTTGGAGTGTATGATTTTTTCATACTTTCATTGTATCACATCTATCTAATGTGGTTGTCTGGATTTGCTAGTCCATTATATTATATTTACTTTCCACAGTATCAAAATCAATTCTGTAAGACGAAAAAAATTCTTTCATTTTTTCTCTCCAGGCTGACCAATCAATAAGCAGAGTGGCCAGCGTTTGGTCAAAATCAAAAATGACATGCCTCTTGTCTTTTTCCTTTAGATAATTTTCGAGTTCTTGGATGGTCATATCTTGTACTATTTTCAAAAATTAACACTTTCATTATAGCACATCGCTTTTTTTTGGATAAAAAAACCCGGAAGGCTAAGACGCTAGCCTCCGGGGGTTTTGCCTTTTCGACAATTTATTTTTGTTTTTTTGGGGGAAGTTTTATCTTACCCCCAGTCAAAAGAGATAATCCCAGCCAAACATACAGGGCTGTATTGAATATTTTTTCGCCATCGTTTTCTCCTTTAAAAAAAATAAGTAAAATAGGGACAGATAACAAAGATCCCAATAGCAATAAAAACAGCAACAATTTCTCTTAATTCATTAATCTTTTGTTTCATTTTTTCACCTTCCCTCCTTATTTCATTGTTAACATTAAGCAACCCGACGTTGCGGATTGCGGTTTAAAAACTAGGAAACAAAAAAGCAAAAAACACTCTGATCGAGTATTTTTGTTTTTTTGTATCCCAATTTTTTGCGATTAGTCCAAAGTCTAAACGTGCACTGTACTAAAATACACTTCAGATTCATATAGCTCTGATTGGCATTGACGTTCCTGCCTAAGTTTTTCGTTAGAAAAAATTTGGCAGGTCGACCGTCGGATGAAATCCACATTCCACAACGCTTGGTTTGACCCAATACGTCTTCGCGTGTAATACTCTGGAATTTCATCAGTTCTCCCTAGAAAGGAGGTGATTCGTGGGAAGAATCGCAAAAAACAAGGATTATTTTCAAAATACTATCAATTTCATTACTGGAGTATCATATCTCTTGGCATCCTTTTTGTCAAGAATTTAGTTTATTTTTGTTAATTAAATATTTCATCACGATAAGCGATAACTCCATCTACCACTTCTTCAAATTTTGGCAAATCCCCCACCAAGGTTACCAGATGAGCCTCCCAATATTTCTTAAATTGCTCTAGATGTTTTTTGTCCATCTGATAAATCAAATCTTTATCAATTTTTCTAAAATCACATTTTTCAAAAAAAGAATCTCTGATCAATTTCAAGTCTAGCTTCTTGTTTTTGGAAATATACCAAATATCAAATAAATCTCGACTTCTAGGATAAGTTCGAATGGAGGCTGATGCCATCAGTTTATCTATAATTATCTCCTCCATTTTGGTTGTTACTATTCTTGGTTTTCCAAAGATGTCAATATCAGAATATGGATGAAAAATTTCTTGCTCTGCTGGAGTAGTAAAAAGTTTGTCCACAAAAGAAAGGTCTATTTTTATTTTCGATTTTCCCTTAACACTTTGAAAATGCATCGTTCCCTTGAAAGCTTCCTCACCATAATCCTCTCGCTCTTGTTTTACACTAAAAAATTCCAGCGTTGTGCCAAATTGCTGGTTAGCAATATTGCAAATCTGTTCTAAGACTGTCTTAACTTCTTCTTCGGTTTTTAAATTTTGATTGAATAGAGTGAAGTCCAAATCTTCAGAAAAGCGATATTCGGTGAAGTAGCATTTTTTGAGAGCAGTGCCACCACGAAAAACCCAGTCTTTAGTTGCTGGATTTTCTGCGATAATCTTCAGAGCCACACCCAAGTGATAATCCTTTTCGATTATGCTGGGGTCGACTTTTGCTTGGGCTGCTTTTTGATAGATTTCATCTCGTGTAATCATATTATTTTTATGTAGTTTTCCAATTTAATAAATCTTCTTTGACAATATTTACATTCAACTTCCACTTAGAATTCCATTGTGAATTTTCAGCTGGCAATAACGGTTCCAAAACCACTGGATTTGGATTAGTTATAAAACTCTTTATTTTATCCAGTTCTTCCTTATTGGAAACTTCTAAAATTTCTAGTAAATATCCTAGCCTCTTAAGAACTGGTTGTCCCATCTTATTGGCATAGTCAATTAGATTTTTTGATTGGTTAGTTTGATAAAAATTATACAGCCCCTTTATGACCTCGCTGATTCCACCACAATAGGCAGGAAAAGCCAAACAGTCTACTAGCGTCTTTTCTTGGTCAGTAATATTAACTTGGTGATTGGCTACCCAGATTTGCGTAATGCCAAAAAATCTCTTCGGATTAAGTCTAATAAACTGATATTCGCTTCCTAATATATTATTGGAATAGTTTACAATACCCTTATTAGTTTGAATATATGTTCGCTTAGGTAATTGCTCCGTTAATCCCCAATGATTCAAGGCTGACCAAAAAGATACCGCATAAGGTTGAACCAAGTTAGCTCCAATCCAAAAATTACTGGCTGTCCAGTTTTCCTGATATCCCTCGGGCACATACAAATACACTGCTCTTTTTAATCGAATAAGCCGATTTTCCTTTGATAATTCCGATAAGACCTTCCGAACAGTTCCCTGACTAAGGTCATTAACAATACTCCGAATCTCTGTAAAAGTGTATATCTCCTTACCACCTCTATTTAGTTGGGCTAAAATATTATCCTTTGAACTCATATGATTAACATTTAGATTTGATTAGTGACTATTTATATGCATTATCTTAGCATATATGTTAAAAATTTGCAAACTGCGAAACGAACTCGTTCTAGGGAGATACACAAAAACAGGGTTTTATCCCTGCCTTGTGTTATGTCTAAACTATATCAAAGTTTCACAATTTTTTGCGATTAGTCCAAAGTCTATTCGTGCACTGTACTAAAATACACTTCAGATTCATATAGCTCTGATTGGCATTGACGTTCTCTTAAATAAATTCAAGAGTCGACCGCCGGACAATAACCAATGCATCCCATTATATCTTTTGACGGATATAACTTTAAATTAGGACACATCTCTGGATTATTGTCAAATTCTCCCTAGAAAGGAGGTGATCCATCGACAGCTTCCGCTACCGATGCCTTGTTACGACTTCACCCTTATCATCGATCCCACCCTGGCCCCCGATTTGATTCGGGGTCTTCCGGTGTTACCGACTCTCTTGGTGTGACGGGCGATTATCTATCTGAAACTAGATATTGATGTTCCCATCGTGCCTGCGGATTTCCCGCACACGACGAGCTCTAATGCATTTTTTGTTTAAGTTTATAGATTTCTCTTAAACCAGATTCTTTTAGATGTTCTTTATTCAAGATCATCCTAAGAATCCGACAAAAAATTTCAAAGTCACCTTTCTTTGAGCGTAATCTCAAAGAATTCCTTTTGAAAAACGGAATAATTATTTTTTCCAAATCATTTCTGTTGGCTACTTCAAAGCGATAACAATCTTGATGATTTTTTCGCTTATCCGGTTGAAAGTAAACATTGCCACAACCAAAATATTTTTTAAGACTATAGAGAATTTTTTTATCTTTCTCAATAAGCTTTAGATAAAATCT
Source organism: Parcubacteria group bacterium (assembly GCA_041662285.1). GTDB lineage: Bacteria > Patescibacteriota > Minisyncoccia > Moranbacterales > UBA2206 > UBA2206. Next base: position 1,220 of record JBAZSS010000034.1, on the reverse strand, counting down.
TGGCTCGACTTTTGTTCGTCTTTTGACTAATTTTTTTGAATCTGGATTTTTTACATAAGCTGTAAAACTTCCTTCTCCATCAACTAGGCCAACTATATAATTTGAATTTAACTTTTCCATATGTATTGAGTGAATCCTTCTCCCGATAAATCGGGATACTATGATTCAGCTGACTTCTTATGCTGCGTAAGTTTCATTATTACAATTCTATTATAACACAGAATTGAAACAACATAAGATCTCCCGGGGTTATTTAATATTCTTTTCCTTACATTCCAATAAGTCTTTTGCGTGTATCTTCCCTATGCTCACCACCTGTTCAAAGGTCGATACGACTTTCCGCCGGCTGGCGGATATAACTGGACTGTAATTTGCCTTCAGATCCTTCACCGTCATTCTCGCGAATGACGACTACCTGTTAGCTACGCTCCGATTGGGTTTCGGAGGGAGAGATTCAAACTCTCTAGATTATTAAACTGCCCGGCGCTTTTATTGTGAGTACAAGATCCGAGAACGTATTCACCGTGACATGGCTGATTCACGATTACTAGTGATTCCGGCTTCATGAGGTCGAGTTGCAGACCTCAATCCGAACTGAGACCATCTTTATGGGATTAGCTCCATCTTGCGATTTGGCTACCCTTTGTAATGGCCATTGTAGCACGTGTGTAGCCCAGGGCGTCAAAGGGCCACGCTGATCTGACGTCATCCCCGCCTTCCTCCCAGAACTTTGTTCGCTAACGCTCACAAAGTATACACTAAAAATTTGACGAATATTAACGAAATCAACTAATTAGTTTCCTTCGTTTTTTATTCGTTTTCTTTAGTGAGAACTTTGTGCACGTAGTGTGCAAAGTTCTGGGCAGTCTCGTGTGACATAATAACACACGATAGGGGTTGCGCTCGTTTCCTGACTTAACAGAACATCTTACGACACGAGCTGACGACGACCGTGCAACGCCTGCTATACACCCTCGAAGGCTTATGTATTTCTACATAATGCAGTATAGTTTCAAGCCCTGGTGAGGTTCCTCGCTTGTCGTCGAATTAAACCACATGCTCCACCACTTGTGCGGATCCCCGTCTATTCCTTTGAGTTTTAAGCTTGCGCTCGTACTTCCCAGGCGGCATACTTAACGCGTTAGCTACGACACTACGAGGGTCGATTCTCGTAATACCAAGTATGCATCGTTTACGGCGTGGACTACTGGGGTATCTAA
>JBAZSS010000033.1:0-13008 GCA_041662285.1 Parcubacteria group bacterium | reverse complement strand
AATTCTAATTCTTAGTTGGGGAAAAATATAACAAAATAAGAAAGTTTGGCAGGCACGCCCATTATTTTTTATTTCTACGATAATTTTTCAAAACTTTTTCTAAATATCCTCGACCCCATCCACTTTTCAAATATTTCTCTCTTGAGATTGCGTCATCCTTGTCTAAAAATATTTCACAATATACTAATTTCCACGGTCTACAATTTCTAGTTGATTCGTTCAACCCTGCGTTATGTTCTCTTAATCTATTGTTTATATTGGAAGTAAAACCTTTATATAGATCACCATTCTTTTGACTTTCTATCACATAGACATAGAACATTTTTTTGTTTTTGTAATTCTTTGTCGGAGTGCTGGGAATCGAACCCAGTCAATATGGTCCCAAACCATACGTACTACCGGTATACGACACTCCGCCTGCCTGATTTGCCTGCTTTATTATTTTTCCCCAACTACTTAGGTCAAATAAACTTATTTCTTAGTTGAAACCATCTAATAAAATAAGCAAATCTGGCAGGTAAATCAATAATTCTATCTTACATTCAAATAAACTCTTCGTCAACTCAAGGATAGCAAAATCCCGTTTACCCGCCTGATTTTTCTATCTTATCATAACGCCCCAACTGTTTAAATTCGCTAATTTAAATTCTTAGTTGAGGAAAAATATAACAAAATAAGAAAATCTGGCGGGCAGGCACGGGATTTCGCTACTATCTTCCGTAAAATCTATTTTATCGCTTCTTTCAATGCTTTCCCAGCTGTAAACTTTGGAATAGACATTGCAGGAATTTGAATCTTAGCTTTTGTTTGAGGATTGATACCAGCTCTCTCAGCACGCTTTGAAACTCGGAAAGTCCCAAAACCTGTGAGCGTCACTTTTTCGTCATTGCGCAAAGCCTTAGTCACTACTTCTTCAAAAGTTTCCAGTACTGTTGCGATATCTTTTTTGGATAATTCAGTTTTTTCTGAAATTGCAGATATAAGCGCGTCTTTATTCATATTATTTGCCATAATCCACCTCCTGTTCTAGTTTTAAATTTAAATTAATTTTGCTTTTTTTTATCTCGCAAATTCTGTCACTCGCAATTCGCGAATCACATTCACTTTTATCTCCCCTGGATATTTCAATTCTTTTTCAATTTTGTCTGCAATTGATCGTGAAAGTTTGATCGCGCCTAGATCATCAATTTTGTCTGGTTTCACAAAAACTCGAATTTCCCGACCAGCTTGAATAGCATATGTTTTTTCCACTTCTGGAAAAGACATGGCCACCGCTTCCAATTCTTCCAATCGTTTCAAATAATTTTCCAGAGAATCTTTTCTCGCTCCAGGACGACTAGCACTGATTGCATCAGCCGCTGCGATAATCATTGACTCTGGAGTCTCAAATGGATAATCCTCATGATGAGATTTCATCGCATCAATAACATCTTTGCCCACATGAAATTTTTCCAAAATCTTTATTCCGATTTCCACATGCGTTCCTTGAACTTCATGGTCCACTGCCTTTCCAATATCATGCAAAAGTCCAGCTTTTTTTGCCAGAACAGCATCTGCTCCGAGCTCAGAAGCTAGCGCGCCGGAGAGATGAGCCACCTCAATTGAATGAAGCATGGCATTTTGTCCGAAACTAGTTCGATAACGTAAGCGTCCAATAATATGAATCAATTTAGGATCAAGACCAACTACTCCTACATCGTAAACTGCCGCCTCACCCGCTTCTTTGATTTTATTATTCACTTCATTTTTAGCAAATTCTACAGCATCTTCAATTTTGGTCGGATGAATTCGACCATCTACAATCAATTTATCCAAAGCAATTTTAGCAATTTCTCTTCTGATTGGATCAAAGCCCGAAATAACAATTGCTTCTGGCGTATCATCCACGATAATTTCAATGCCCGTTAGTCGTTCCAAGGCCTTAATATTTCGCCCTTCTCTTCCGATAATTCTACCCTTAACTTCATCCGATGGAATACTCACAGTAGAAGTTGTGGCTTCTGCCGCGTGAGATCCGGCATATCTTTGAATCGCTTGAGTCATGATGTCCTTGGCTTTTTTATCCAATTCTTCTCGGCCATTGTTTTCCATATCTTTGAGTTTTTTGCCAAAATATTCCCGATTTTCTTCTTCCGTAAGTTGAAGCAATATTTTCTTAGCTTGTTCTTTTGGAAGTTCCGCTATTTTTTCCAATCTTTTTAATTCTTGTTTTTTCACTTCATCCACTTCTTTTCGAATTTGCCTGATTTCTTCAGCCTTTTTTTCGAGCATTACTCGTCCACGTTCAATTTCCTCCATTTTTGTATCGAGGACTCCTTCTCTTTTTTCCAGCCTTTCTTCGGAGCGAATTATTTGATTCTCTCTTTCTTGCTCCTTTTTCTTGGCTTCCTCAAGAATGTTTACCGCTTTGTTTTTTGCTTCAAGAACAATTTCTTGAGACTTTTTTTCTGCTTCTTCTAGAAGATTACTTGCCTTTCCCTCAGCTGTGTGAAGTTGCTTTTTCGCAATAGTTTGTCTAGCATAGTAGCCCGCAATTGAACCAACTGCCAAACTCAAAACACCAACAATAAGAACTGTTAGACCTAATTCCATATTTTTTTTCTTTATTCAATTGATAAATCATACGGTTTTTTTCAAAATATTACCTAAAAATGCCATATTTATGCTTCTTTTATCAAGAGAAACGAGATAATTAAAACAAATTAAAAATGTATTGCTACAGATAAATCTTACTTGAAAGAAGCTTTTTTGTCAAAGACCTCGACAGATGCTATTATTATTAAGTAAAAATAAAAAAATATTTATGTCAAACAAAAAAACTGATATCTCAAGACCAAAACCTGTTATGCTCATTATCCTTGATGGCTGGGGAATAGGTGAGGAGAATCGTGGCAATGCCATTTCTAACAGTGACCTTCCAACTTTCAAAAAATTAGACGCATATTATCCAAAAATTGCCCTTCAAGCGTCTGGAATTTCCGTTGGTTTACCGTGGGGAGAACCAGGTAATTCCGAGGTTGGCCATATGACACTTGGTGCAGGAAAAGTAATCTACCAAAATATGCCCCGCATCACTATGGCCATTAATGATGGAGAATTTTTCAAAAACCCTGCTCTTTTGGAAGCTATTGAAAAATCTAGGAAAAATAAATCAGCTGTTCATCTTATGGGACTGCTTGGACGCGGTTCGGTTCATTCTACATTGGATCATATTTATGCCCTTCTTGAAATGATGCGTGATCAAAAAGTTGAAAAACTTTTTTTGCATGTTTTCACTGACGGACGAGACAGCGCGCCCAACTCCGGCGTTGAAGCCATCAAGGAACTGGAACAACGATTAGAAAAATATGGCGTGGGAAAAATTGCCACAGTTTCCGGAAGATATTTCGCTATGGATAGAAACAATAATTGGGATCGAGTGGAAAAAGCCTATAAAGCGATGGTGCAAAGTGAAGGAGAAAAAATTGAAAACATTGAAAAATATTTGACTGCTTCATATAAAAAGGAAATTTATGATGAATATATTGAGCCCGCCGTTTTCACAAAAAATGGTGAGCCGGTAGGACCAATTCAAGATGGCGACTCAATAATTTTTTTCAACTACCGCGAAGATCGCGCCCGACAAATCACCAAGGCTTTTGCTTTGCCAGGTTTTTCCAAATTCAAAGTAGAAAAATTCAAGAATCTTTTTTTCGCCACCATGACCCAATATGAAGAAAGTATTCCGGTCGCCGTAGCTTTTCCACCAATCAAAATTGACATGTGTCTAGGGAAAGTTCTGGGTGAAAAAAAACTTAGCCAACTGCGAATTGCAGAAACAGAAAAATTCGCCCACGTCACCTATTTCTTCAACGGTGGCAATGAAGAACCCTTTTTTAAGGAAGATCGCATCATCGTTCCTTCTAAGGATGTTTCCAGTTTTGACAAAGCTCCTGAAATGAGCGCTCAAGAAATAACTGAGAAAGTTTTGCAAAATATCGAAAGGGATAAATATGATTTTATATTGCTAAATTTTGCCAACGCCGATATCGTCGGACACACCGGCAACGAAAAAGCTGCGGAAAAAGCGGTAGCCGTAATTGACAACTGTTTGGAAAAAATAATTAAGGCGGTGATTTCCAAGGGAGGTCAAATTCTCATCACCGCTGATCATGGTAATGTGGAGGAAATGTTTGACATTCACACTGGAGAAAAAGATACCGAGCACAGCGCCAACCCAGTGCCACTTTGGTATATCACCCCCGATAATTTTCGTGCCACTCCCAAAGAAAAAACTACCTCTGAAATTTCTGGTATTTTGAGCGACGTCGCCCCAACAATCCTCGACATCATGAAAATTGAAAAACCCGCCGCGATGACAGGAGAAAGTTTGTTGGAATTTTTGAAATAGAAAAATTTACTTTTCCCCCATCAAAAAAACGCTTCCGATTTTCGAAAGCGTTTTTTGTTTTTTTATTGTCGTAATTCATACATTTTTATGATTTATAGCATTACGTAATAACCACACTAATTTTCCACCCAACTACAAAATACTTGCTCTTTTTTTATACTATGGTATAATAATCTTGTAATAATTAATCTTAAGATTTATGTTAAAAAAACGCTATCTACAAGCTAAAATCGAGAAAGATCTTGAAAGTAAGATGGTTTTCATTGGAGGTCCCCGTCAAGTCGGAAAAACCACTCTCTCCAACCTAATTGGCAAGGAAAAATATCCAGTTTTTTCCTATTTGAACTGGGATAATTCGCAAGATAAAAAAATAATTATGTCTTCAGAATTTGATCCGAAATCAAAACTGCTCATTTTTGACGAAATTCACAAATATCCCCGCTGGAAAAATTATATCAAAGGTCAATTTGATAAATATAAAGAGCGTTTTTCCATTATCGTAACCGGAAGTGCTCGTTTGGATTTATACAAAAAAGGAGGCGACTCAATGCTGGGACGCTATCATTATTTTCGACTTCACCCTTTTTCATTGGCTGAATTACTTTCTGATAAACTCCCTGGTATTGAACCTTTTGCCGAATTAACTTTTCCCGAAAATCAACAGTCTTTTTCAATCTTTCAAAAACTTTTGACCTTTGGTGGATTTCCCGAATCACTTTTTGCTGAGAATATGGAAACATCCCGCCGTTGGCACAATCAAAGAATTGAACGCATTGTCAAAGAAGACATTCGGGATATTGAAAATATTAGAAACTTGTCCCTACTGCAAATTTTGGTGGATAATCTGCCTGATCGGGTCGGATCTCTACTGTCACTTAACTCTTTGCGTGAAGATTTGGAAGTAACGCACAAAACTATTTCTTTTTGGATGAATATTTTGGAAAATTTTTATTACCACTACAGAATTTATCCCTTTATGTCCAAAACGATCCGCTCTCTCAAGAAAGAACCAAAAATGTATCTTTGGGATTGGTCGCAAGTTCCCGATGATGGAGCCCGCTTGGAGAATATGGTCGGCTCGCACCTCTTGAAGCTCTGTCACTATCTTCATGATGCTAAGGGCTATAAAGCAGAGTTATCTTTTTTGCGCGACATCGATCAACACGAAGTTGATTTTCTCATCACTGTCGACAAAAAACCGTGGCTAGCAGTTGAGGTAAAAACAGCTGAGCAAAAAATATCCAAAGATTTGCGTTATTTTGGAGAAAAATTAAAAATTCCTTTTTGCTATCAACTGACAACTAATGAAAATGTTGATTTTCTCAAAGATAATATTCGAGTGATGAGCGTTGATAAATTTTTAAGCGGTTTGATATAATCCAACGAAGAAGATTATTGGCAAGCATAAAATTTTTCCTAACAAAAAACTCGAAGATCAACCTCGAGTTTTTTAATTTTGTTGTAATATGAATTTTTTATTTTATAATCTTATCCACTATCCCATATTTCTTAGCTTCTTCCGCGCTCATGAAATAGTCACGTTCAGCGTCCCGCTCGACTTTTTCCAATTTTTGTCCGGTGTGGACAGCCATAATTTCATTGAGTCTTTTTTTGATGCTTAGAATATGCTTGGCATGAATGTCAATGTCAGTGGCTTGCCCTTGCGCTCCACCCATCACTTGATGAATCATCACTTCGCCGTTTGGCAAAATCATTCGCTTGCCTTTTTCTCCAGCCAAAAGAAGCAAAGCTGCCGCTGAAGCTGCCATTCCCACGCAAATTGTAGAGATATTCGGTTTCACATATTGCATGGTGTCATAGATTGCCAAAGCGGAAGTCACTTGTCCCCCAGGAGAATTGATATAGAGCTTAATATCTTCCTTGGAATTTTGTGAAGTCAAAAACAAAAGTTGAGCTATGATTGAATTGGCCGACACATCATCAATCGGTCCACCAAGAAAAATAATTCGGTCTTTCAAGAGTCGCGAATAAATATCATATGCTCGCTCGCCATAACTAGTTTTTTCAATGACGGTTGGAATTAGATACTGATTGTTCATATTATAATTTTTCTAAATAATCAAAAACTTTTTCATTTTCCAAAACTCCCTTGCTATAAGTATACAATCCTTCCATATCAATATTCTTCTCCATATCTTTGACCTTTTTGTAATATTGCAAAGTCTTATTCATCTCAGCTTCAATTTCAGCACTAGTCGCTTCCAAGCTTTCCATTTTCGCAATTTCTTTGAGTGCCATCGCGCTAATTACTCTTTTTTCAGCTTGTGGTTCCCAATCGTGAATTAATTCTTCCTTATCTTTTTTGATTTGCGCTAAATATTGGTCAATGTTCATTCCCATTGGAGCAAGTTGGTATTCAAATTCTTGCAACATGCGATGAGCTTCCTCGTGAACCAAAATTTCTGGTAATTCCACTTGTGAATTTTTTATTATCTCTTCAATATATTTCACTCTCTTTTCATCTTTCATTTTATGTAGAGCTTCGTGCTCCATTCCTTCTCGCATATTTTTTTTGAGTGCTTCCAAATTTTCAAATTTTCCCAGTGACACTGCAAACTCATCATTAATTTCCGGAGTTTGTCGGTCTTGCACTAAATTTACCTTTACCTTGAAACTTGCCGGTTTTCCGGCCAAATCTTTTTTGTGATAATCCGCAGGAAAATTCAATTCAAATTCTTTTTCTTCTCCTTCTTTCATTCCAATCACTTGCTCTTCAAAACCAGGAATGAAAACTCCTCGGCCAATGATAAGTGGATGTTTCTTGCTAGATCCATTTTCAATCGGCACGCCATCAACTTTCACTTCAAAATCAATTTCTACATTATCATTTTTTTGTGCCGAGCGCTGAACCGTCACCAACTTCACTCGACTGTTGGCCAACTTTTCCAATTCTAGTTCCAAATCTTTTTCATCTACTTGGGGTTTTTTGTCCGCGTATTCTTTATTTATCTCCTTTATCCCTTTGACATATTTTTCTTCTATTTTAATCTCTGGCATTACTGACACAACCGCTTTATATTTCAAATCTTTTCCTTCTTCGATTTCCAAAACTTCCACTTTCGGGCTACCAATAGCTTCAATTTTTTCTTTTATAATAAAATCAGCATAACTTTTTTGCACAGCTTTTTCAGCTGCGCCATTTAGAATCACTCCTTTGCCAACTTTTTCTTCAACCATTTTTCTCGGCGCTTTCCCAGGACGAAACCCTGCAATGTTAAATTCTTCCGACGCTTCTTTTGACACTACATCTAAATATTTTTCCCATTCTGCCGAAGGGATAGAAACTTCAAATTCAATTTGTGATTTCGGTAAGTGTTTCATAAGTTTTATTCTTTTAGTTAAGTTTATTTCTCTACTAATTACGAATTTATACGCCTGCCTGCCGGTAGGCAGGAATGTACGAATATACAAATATCTCAAAAAATAATTTTAAATTTTCGCAGGAATTCCTGTTTGAGAATTTTTATTTTTTCCAAAATTTTTCTGCGTCGCCGTTGGTTGTCAGAAAAATTTTGGTTAAAAAATAAGAATTCGAGTTAATTCCAAGAAAATTTAAAATTATTTTTTCCGAAAAACTATTCACCTTTCCCAAACTTTTCATTATACAGCGCTACGCTTTTTTTCACTGCGAGCATAGCCGCTTCTTTTCCTTCCACTCCCGTAATTTCTACGACTTTATTTTCAATAGATTTATAAGTTTCTAGAAAATGTTTGAACTCTTTGATTGTATGTTTATTAATATCTTCCAAATCATTTGTTTCTTCCCACCTCGGATCTGAGACTGGCACAGCAATTACCTTGTCATCACCCTCTCCGCTGTCAATCATATGCATCACTGCCACAGGACGAACCTCCACTAAAATTCCAGTTGAAAGCGGATAGGTGGAAAGCACAATCACATCCAACGCATCACCATCCTCCCAAAGAGTTTGCGGAGCAAAACCATAATCAAAAGGATAATCCTGTGATGATTTCATTGCCCGATCTAATTTGATGAGACCGGTTTTTTTGTCAATTTCATATTTATTTTTTGAGCCTTTTGGAATTTCAATGATTACATTGAATTTTTCCGGAGATTTTTCTCCTAGCTCAACATCATGCCAAAGATTCATAATATTTTAAAATTAAAAATTAATTTTTATTCTTCCGTTTCTTTTATTTCTTTTGTTTCTGTGTCATTCTGTATTTCTTCTGTGTTTTTCTGTGTTTCTACTTCTGTGTCATTCTGTTTTTCTTCTGTGTCATTCTGCGTAGCAATACCCTTGATATCAATTTTCCAACCGGTAAGTTTAGCTGCCAAGCGCACATTTTGTCCGCGTTTGCCAATCGCCAGCGACAATTGATCTTCTAAAACTGAAACAACCGCTTCCTTTTTTTCTTCATCAATATCAACTTTCAAAACCTTGGCTGGAGAAAGAGAGGCTGAGATAAATTTAGCTACGTCCTCATTCCAAAGTACGATGTCAATTTTTTCGCCACCTAATTCGTCAATCACCGCTTGGACTCTGGTGCCTTTTTGTCCAACGCAAGAACCAATTGGATCAATGCCATCTTCAGTTGAAGCTACCGCAATTTTTGTTCGCTCTCCCGCTTCTCTGGCGATGGATTTTATCTCTACTGTTCCGGCAAAAATTTCCGGTACTTCCAATTCAAACATTTTTTTCACCATATCTGGATTAGTGCGACTCAAAGTTATCCCAGGACCTTTTGTTCCGACATCCACTTTTTGCAAATATACTTTCACTCTTTGTCCAAGGCGATAATTTTCTCTTTCAATTTGCTCATTAGGAAAAAGCACTCCGATTGATTTTCCAAGATCCACAAAAACATTGCGCCCTTCCACTCTTTGCACAACACCACTGATAATTTCCCCTTCCTTGTTTTTATATTCTTCAAACATTGAATCTCTTTCCGCTTCGCGAATTCTTTGAATGATGACTTGCTTAGCTGTTTGTGCCGCTACTCGTCCATAATCACTTTTTTGTTCCAGCTCGGTTTCAATAATGTCGCCAATCGTCGCATCTTTTTTTATCTTTTTTGCTTCTGCCAAAGTCAAATCTCTTTCCATATTATATCTTGGCAATCTTTCTTCCCCATCTTCTGTGTCGCTCTGTCTATATTCAGTGTTTTTCTGTTTTTTTTCTGTGTCATTCTGTACTTTTAATTCTGTGTCATTCTGCTCTTCAATAAATTCACGCGTTGTTTCATCCACTACTTCCTTGACAAGAAAGAATTTTGCTCCACCTGTGAGCTCGTCAAACTCCGAGCGGATATTTTGTCCCCGTTTGCCATAATCTTTTTTATACGCTGCTGCTAGTGCCGCTTCAATCGTTTCCACTACTTTTTCTTTGGAAATTCCCTTTTCTTCACAAAGAGCTGAAATAGCCGACCCAAAATCGCCAGTGCGTCCCTGCACTCCATTTTCTTCCTCTTTTTTCACCTTTTTCTTTGCCATATATAATTTACAGAAGCGACACAGAAATTAATATTCTGTATTTTTCCGTGTTATTTTTAAAAAAAGTCCGCTTTCCGCGAACTTCATCAGACACTATCTTACTTTTAAATACTATCAAAATAATACCATTTAGTCAATACTAAAAAATAAACTCCGTATAATTATCCTTATTTATCAACGTTATGTTGCTTTCTATATAAGTTTTCAAAAATATTTCCGGTATCTTAAATTTATCTTTTTTCCATTTAATTTCAAAGCCACTGAGTTTTCCGCCAGCATCTTCAAGATAATCAATTTCCTTGCCTTCTTTTGTGCGCCAAAAATATGTGTTGCAATCCAACCCATTATTACTTTTTAATTTCAATCTTTCACTAATTAGAAAATTCTCCCAAAGTGCTCCTACGTCTTGACGCAAATTTAAAGGATTTAGATTATTAATAATAGCATTTCTAACCCCCGTATCGAAAAAATATATCTTGCGAAGCTCTTTCAATTCGCTACGCAAATTTCGGCTATATGGATTAAGTCGAAAAATTATAAACGCTTTTTCCAAAATTTGAATATAGTTAGCTATTGTATTTTTGTCTACACCCACGGTTTGGGCTAATTCATTATATGAAACTTCATCACCAATTTGCAATGCTAACGCTTGCAATAACTTCTCAATCGCTTCGCTGTTACGAATTCCTTGAAATTCCAAAATATCCTTATATAAATAACTTTTTGCCAAACTTTTCAAATTTCTCTGAGCTTCTTTTCCACCATCAATCACCTCCGGATACATTCCAAAAATAATTCGTTGCTCTAATAGTCGATTCAGCTCTAACTCAGAATAAACAGCCTTAAGTTCTGAATAGGAAAAAGGGTAAAGAAAAAATTCATTTTTTCTGCCCGTGAGTGGTTCTGCGATTTTGCTGGAAAGATCAAAGGAAGATGAGCCTGTAGCGATTATTTGAATTTCCGGAAAATTATCGACAATTAATTTCAGAGTCAACCCGATATTTTTAATTCTCTGAGCTTCATCAAGAATAATCATTTTGGCTTTTCCCAAATAAGCCTTTATTTCCGTGGAAGTTTTGTCAGAAAAGGCTTCTCTGATGTCTGGCTCATCGCAATTGAGATAAATTGATTCAGCCAAATATTTTTTTTGAATTTCTTTGGCTAAGGTAGTCTTGCCAACTTGTCTAGCGCCATAGATAATCACAATTTTGCCTTTAAAAAGGGCTTTTTCCACAGAATCTTGAATTTTTCTCTTTATTATTTCCATATATTTTATCTTTTTGGTGAATTAACTAACCTAATTATATATCCTTTTGGTGAATTTGTCAACTATTGTATCTTTTTTTCCAAAAATACCCAATTTTTTAGTACTTGCAGTGTATATTATAATAATCAATTTATGCCATTTTTGTATATCATAATATACATCCTGCTGAATATACCAAATTTTATTTGACTTTTTTCCAATTTTGTGCTAGTATTTGGTGTTATCACAATAGTGTGATAGCCGGCAAAAAATTTATTTTTGGAGCCGTCAATATGAGGTTCCTTGACAAATTAATATTACAATCACAAAAAAATCAAACTTTTCGCCGATGAGGCGAAGAAAGGCAGGACAAGATGGCTGATATTGAAAGAAAAGAAAAGAAAAGTGGCTGGAGGATGGTCTGGGAAGCACTTCAAACTGTTGGAGCTGGTGCCGGAATTTTGGCGCTACAGCATGCAATGGAAGAAACCTTGACTGGCGCAGGTAAAAAAGCTGGTGAGGTTGTTAGTAAAAAAATCGGCGATGCTTTCGGCTTAACTTCCGAAGAAGCCGAAAAAACTGATGATGATGAAATTTCTCTTGGCAAAGTATATGTGCGAGGAATGTTAAATCCAGATGAAGTAAGGGATATTAAAATCTGGATCGAAGGTCTGAGAAATTCTAGTGAGACTGAAAAACTTGCTGATGAGTTTGTCAGGCGCATTCATAATGCTCTTGTAAAATCAATCAAATCGCATGAGATTGAGACAGGCACAAAAGATAAACCCAGAAAAAAAACCGTTGTGGATGATACCGAGGGAATGAAAATCGCGGTAGGTTTGATCCGTGATATTCTAGCGGAACCAACTAAAGAAAGAAAACTTGCGATATTAAAAAGAGAAAAAATTAAAATTCCAGTTAAAAAACCTACCCCCGCAGCCGATGCAGTTAAAAGATTCGGCACAAAGACAAAAGAAAAAATTAAAGAAACTGGCGAAAAAGTCACGCAGGACCAAAAAGTAAACTTCGCAAACCTCGGCTCATTCGCCGAAACTGCCCACACAAACGCGAAACAGCGTCTCAAGGACGCTTTTGACAAAAGGAGAAAGTAAATCATGCAAATTATATTGATAGCAGTTGCGGCATTGGCAATCGTTCTGTGGGTATTTAATACCACGGTAAGAAACCTTATCAACGCTGGCATTATGAACACGCTGGCATGGATTGTTAGTCACACTCCAACGATTGGTGGAATATTGGTAGCGATTTTAGCTATCATTGCAATTCCAATCTTGTTAGGGGTTGGCTGGATTGGCATGTGGACGTCTATCGGCAGTTGGGCGCTTTCGCCAATGGCTGGATGGATAATTGCTATTGGGGGAATAGCCATGTTTATTATTAGCCTCCGTTGGCTAATAAAACCTTTGATGGTAATCTCCATTTTGACTATTTTATTCGGCGCATGTTTCCCAATCTTAAAGGGAGCGCTGAATGAATATGGAAAGGATGGCGAAATCCAATTGGCTAACAAAGTTAGAGGGGCGAGTTTACAGATGTCCCCTCAAGGAGTTTTACCGGCCGTGGTTATTGAGGATGCTGTTTTGTATGATGACAACGGCAAAATCACAACCACCAAAGTGATTTTAAAAACCGAAGTTCGGACTGTCGATTTAGAAAAAAAACAATTCGTCGGAAGTGCCGAAACATTCGCCCATGTGATGTTGCCAAATCTTGTCGGCGACTTCAAGGACGGAAGCATCGGCTGGATACCGGTGCGAAAGTTGCACCTCGGCACAAATCCGCCACCACCCCTCACCGATGACACCTCGGCGAAAGAAAAAAAAGTAATTGAAGTCTCGATCAGCGGATCAGAATTCCCGCAAAGCATCGAGCTTC
>JBAZSS010000032.1:0-13655 GCA_041662285.1 Parcubacteria group bacterium | reverse complement strand
TATGCTAATATTAAATTAGAAAAAATAAAAAAATATGAAATTCAATTTTAAAGCCAAAACACAAACGGGGGAATATAAGGAAGGAGTTATTAACGCCTCTTCCAAGGAATTGGCGGTGACAATTTTGCAAAAAAATAATTTGTTGCCAATAAGTGTTCAATCTGATGAGCCGGAAAATGATTTTATGAAAGTTTTTTTGAAATATTATGACCGAGTGACAGAAAAAGAATTGGTAATTTTTTTCAGACAACTGGCCATTCTCATTGAAGCGCGAGTGCCAATCGTCACTTCTCTTTCTGCTATCAAAGAACAAACTAGCAATGAATATCTAGTCAAGATTGTTCGAGAAATGATAAATGATATTGAAGACGGTATGTCATTTTCTGGTTCGATGGAAAAGCACAAAGATGTTTTTTCTAATCTTTCAATAAACATAATTAAAGCGGGAGAAACTTCTGGAAATTTGAAAAAATCCGTTGACTATGTAGCTGAAAACATTGAACGAAACTACAATCTTTTTATGCGGGTGAAATCCGCTCTTACATATCCAGCTATGGTCTTGATCGTTTTTTTGATTATCGGATTTTTGGTGGTCTCATTTATCATTCCAAAACTCACAGCCATAATAAAAGAAATGAATGCTGATGTACCATGGTACACGCAAGTGGTTATCACCGTGGGAGATTTTATGGCAGTATATTGGTGGGCGATAGCGATTATTACCATCGCTTTTATAAGCGGAGCTATGTACTATTTGAATACCGAAGAAGGAAAAAAAGAATGGGATCAGATAAAGATAAAATTGCCAATCGTGGGACCAATTTTCCGCTATGTCTATATCACGCGTTTTGCGGAAAATTTGAATGTGCTTCTCACAGGTGGAATTCCCATTATTCGAGCGCTCACAATTGTGAGCTCGGTGATAAATAATGTTGTTTATGAAAATATTTTTCTTGCCGCCGCGGAAGAAGTCAAAAGGGGAGGAAATATGAGTACGGTGCTCAAAAAAAGCTCCGATATCCCGCCAATGGTGACGCATATGATAAAGATTGGAGAAGAATCAGGGCAAATTGATTCAGTGCTTGGGCATATCGCCAAATTTTATGATCAGGAAACGGAAATTATGACCAAAAATCTCTCCACGCTTTTGGAGCCAATACTGATGGTTATCATCGGAATAGCTGTGGGATTTATGGCTTTTGCGATTTTGATGCCGATATACAACATTGCTGGGCAGATAAAGTAGAAAATTAATTTGTAGATATTTGGCAGATTTAATATAGAAGAAAAATAAACATTAAAATAGAAAGTGAGGTGAAAATATGACAAAGAAAAAAACAACAAAAAAAGTTGCTAAAAAAGCAACTAAGAAAAAGAAAGGATTTACCCTAATCGAACTTTTGATCGTTATCGCCATTATTGGTATCTTAGCGTCAATCGTTTTGGTGAGTTTGAATTCAGCTAGAACAAAAGCGAAAGGAGCTGCTTTTAAATCTTCAGTTTCTAGTATAATTCCAGCTGCGATTATATGCGAAGATAGTGCATATGCACTGGATGCTTATGCTGCTGGTGGTGCTACGCCAGTTTGTAGCGAAATAGCTAGTCAGGTATATCCAGATCTTGCAGCTCAATGTACTGGTGCTACGCTTGTTGTCGCTGGAGGAGCGTCAGCTTCAGATGGAGAGTTTAGTATGACAGCAACATGTGCTGATGGTGGTGTAGCTGCTTCAACTTGTACTCAACAGGGCTGTACGTGGGTGGCATCATAAAATTTTTACTTGCCAATTTACCCGCCTAGGCGAAATTGGCAAGCTCCCAGACTAACTTTTTTAAAAATGAAAGGTTGGTGCGGGAGCTTAAGAAAAATTTTTAAATTTTATGCCAAATAAAAAAGCTTTTACCTTAATTGAACTGTTGATTATTATTGCGATTATTGGAATTTTGGCGTCGGCAATTTTGATAGGTATCAGTCAATCACGCAAAAACGCCAGAATAAATGGGGCAAAGACTTCGCTAAAGAGTATTTTACCGGCTATAATTGCTTGCAAGGACAGTGGTGGCACAATTGCCAACCCTGTAGCAGGAAACGATATTTGTAATCCGCCATCAGCTGGTTTGTCTAATGCAAAATGGCCGGTGCTTTTATATGGTTATACTTATGTGGCTGGTGGTATATACAATTCAACCAGTTGTAGTTTTGAAATTTCAACTAACGGCGACACAGCTTCAAATTTATCTTGCGGTTGTATCTCTCAATCTTGTAAATAAAAAAAGTTAATTCTATGCTCATAATCTTTCTCATCGCCGGTCTCATTGTTGGAAGTTTTTTGAATGTTTTGGTATATCGGATTCATACGGCGGAGGAGCTTATCTTCGATCGCTCAAAGTGTCCGCATTGCAAAAAACAAATTCGTTGGTTTGACAACATTCCTGTGGTTAGTTTTGTGATCTTGAAATTTCGTTGTCGTGATTGCAATGAGAAAATTTCTTGGCAATATCCCATCGTGGAAATTTTCACCGGTGTGATTTTCGCACTAATTGGCTGGAAATTTTTTGTGCTGATTGACACGACCTCTTGGTTTTCGACCGCCTACTATTTGTTTATAGCTTCTTCGCTGATCACAATTTTGGTGTATGATTTTCTCTATCTAGAAATCCCCAGTTCAGTTTTATGGGTTTCTATTTTTCTGGCTGTTGTTTTTGGACTTTATGCGGATTGGATGATAATTTCCCAAGGTTCGACCTTAGGAATTTTAAAGGTCGAACCTTTGTCAATGTATATTTATCCAGGAGTTTTGTCAGCAGTCATAGCTTTTGTTTTTTTCTTTTCTTTGTCTTTTTTCTCTAAGGAAAAATGGATGGGAATGGGAGATGCCTATTTAGTGATTCTTTTGGGATTAATTTTAGGCTGGCCGGAAATTCTCTTGGCGCTTTTCTTGGCCTTTTTTCTGGGAGCCATTTATGGTATAATAATGTTAGCGATGAAAAAGAAAAAAATGAAAAGCCAAGTTCCATTCGCGCCGTTTCTAGTTCTTGGAACGCTCATCGCTTTGCTTTTCTATTCGCCTATAATTAATTGGTATTTTTCACTGTTTATTTCTTATTAAATTATGATGAAAAGAGGTTTTACATTATTAGAACTTATGGTAGTTATCGGAATAATTGGTATTATGACTGGCGTTGGACTGGTTTCTTTGGTTCCGGCCAAAAAACATTATGCTTTGAAATCAGCGCAAGATGAAGTGACGGCGGCGATAAAATTGGCGCAAAGTTATGCCTTGCAAGGAAAAATGCCTAGCTCGGGAGACATCGCTTGCGCTTATGGTTTCTATTTTGTGGACAGTAGCAAATACCAAATATTTTATTATAAAAAAAAGGCTGATGGCACCTGCGATGAAACCACTAAAATCAAAGTAGAAGAAAATACCTTGCAGAGCGCAGTGACGGCTAGAAATTTTTCAAATAAGAACATTAATTTTACAATTCCAAGCGGACAAATGAATTCAACTTATTCCATTTATTTTGATTATGCCGGAGCGAATACGCCAAGTAATGTGAAAGTAGAAACTGGTGGCTTGGTGACAGAAGGAAGCTAATATAAAAAAATGAGTCAAAAAATATTTTCTAAAAACAAAAATTATTCCGGTTTTTCTTTTATCGAAGGAATCTTGGCTATTTTTTTGATATCAACAGGAATGCTGGCAGTGGTGAGTCTTATGTCGGGAAGTCTCAAAGAATCAATGGGTAGTCGTGATCAAGTCATTGGAGTGCTGTTGTCGCAAGAAGGGATAGAATTGGTGAGAAATTTGAGAGATAATAATTGGGCGAATGACAGAGATACTTTTGATATCTCTAGTTTTCCGCCTAATAATTGTTCCAATTGTCGAATTGATATAACTTCTACAGCGGTTTTGGGAAATGGTTCATTTACTTTGAAATCCAGAGCTTCTGATAATGTTTATAATCATACTTCCGGAGCAGATACTAAATTTCAAAGAGAAATTCAAGTTGAATATGATGGTGTGGATAAAAATACTGCCAAAATAACAAGTATAGTCGTCTGGGGTTCGAAAAGCTTTGCGGATGTCTCTCCTCTTAATACTAAATGTAATTCAAGCAACAAGTGCGCTTATACCCAAACAACCCTAACTCGTTGGGGTGGAATGTAAAAATATGAAAAACAACAAAAACAAAAAGAATAAAAATTATCAAGGCTTTTCTCTTTTGGAAATGCTGATTTCTGTTTTTATTTTCGTGGTTACAATTATCACTGCTGTTTCAATTTTTGTTAATGTCGCTTCTGCTCGACAACAAAGCCGAAAGATTCAAAAAAATATGGAAGACGCCAGAACAGCGTTGGATCTGATGGCAAAAAATATGAGAATGAGTGTAGGACTAAATCAAAAAGCCAGCAATGAAATTTATATGTTTAATTCTTCGCAAGGGATTTGCATTGATTATAAATTTGAAGACGGTTCGCTTAAGATGGGTCAAAATAGTCCAGTAGGCGATAGCACGGATTGCAGTTCTTCAAATGTTGGAGCATATAATCTTACCCCCATAACCTCGGATAATGTTTCGGGAAAATTTATGATAACTCAAACTTCATCTACTAGCGATCCAAAAGTTATTGGCAAAGCTGTGATAATTATGAAAATAGATGAAGTGGCAAATATTCAAACCACGGTTTCATTTCGAGATTACAACGATATAATACAATAATATTATGTGGAAAAAAAAATCATTAGGCAAGAAAAAAAGAGGGTCAGCGCTGGTAGTGGCGCTCTTTATCTTGGCGATAATTTTGATTTCAGCGCTTAGCATAACTCTGGTGGCAGTGAAAGAACGATTAGCTTCTGTTGGTAGCGCTGGTTCAAATAAAGCCTACCAAACATCTGATACTGGAATTGAAAAAGTGATGCAGGCAATAACGCGAGGGAATTATGAGACGGTTGGTGATATGAAGACAGGCGCGGGATTTACTTGCACGGGTGGAATGATAACTGGGACTGGTTATGAAGTAGAACTTCTTGATAGCGCTAATAATCCAATTGGTTGTAATTCTAGCGCTCTTGTTTCTACTATTACTAGAATCAAATCGATTGGCACATCTTCCGGCACCAAAAGAGCGACGGAAGCATTGGTGTCGAATAAGATTACTAAATCACTTTTCCATTTTGATGATGTTGATGCTGATAGTAATTTTGAGGATTTTTCATATTTAAAAGCTGAATATATTATTACTAATAGCGGAACATTATCTGCTGATACTAGTGAAAAAAAAATTGGGGATGGTAGTGCATTATTTTCTGCAGGAAAATATTTGGAAATTGAAGCTAAAAATTCAGAGACATTAAATAACTGGAATTTTAGTGATAATGATTTTACGATTGAGGCTTGGGTTAAAATCGAAAAAGATCCAGGTCCAAATAAGTATACCCTAGTTAGTCGTTGTGAGGATAGTTCAAAAACCAATGATTGTAATTTTTATTTTGCTATAGCGAATAGTACTTGTGATTTAAACTTTTTTTATCCATCTGGCGGAGTATTTAAAAAAATTAATTATAATAACACATCAGTTTGCGATAAGAGTTGGCATCATTTGGTTTTTGAAAGAAAAGGCGATAAGGGATATTTTTTCATTGATGGAAGTAAGCATGATGCCTCAGCAAATTTTGGCACTGGCGATGTGATTACATTTGATTCAGATACAGCGCATAAACTTCGAGTGGGTATAAATTTCAAAAGCGAATCCGCTGATCCAAAGTCTCAATTTATTGGTAATATGGATGAACTGCGTATCACAAAAGGTGTGGCGAGATATCCAATAACTGGGTTCACTCCTTGGGACATCGAATACGCGCCAAATGATTAGTTTTTTAGAAAAAAATGGTAGAAAAAAGAAAAATGTGGTATAATTTTAATATAAAAAAATATAAAAAAAGTTTATGAGCAAAAAAATCTTCGTGGTGTTTATTTTCCTAGCTGTTTTATTGTTAGGCAATTCAAAACAAGCCAATGCTGATTTGGGTATATGTTCGAGTTATGAATTTTGGGCAAAATTTGTTGATAGCAATGGCAATGATATAACCAGCGATCCTGTGGTATATAATTATAATGATCCTATTTATGTATCTTTCCATTTTTTAAATACAGGACACTGTAGTTCGACCTTAATTTTTGATGGTGTGAATTGGTCAGGCTCTTCCTTCGATAGAACTGCATATTTAGTTAGCAATAGTGCGGGGAACACATCTTCATGGTGGAGAGGAAATACAACAGCAACTGGATTTGCAGTAAAAATGACAGGCACTACGCTTGAACAAGGTGTTTATGATGACTATCCATTATTATATGATGTTAACAATTATCCGGACCTCACTCTTGATTTTTCTGCTACTAAAAACACAATTAATATTGGAGAGAGGGCTGAATTGAATTATACTATTAGTGGTTCTAACGAATGTGTTGAGAGTAGTTCGCCATATACAGCAGGGCACTGGACTGACGAGGTTGGGTATTCAATTAATGAACCATCTTTTGAAGATGGTTCACATACATATTTTGCTACTCCTAGTACGATAGGAACCAAAACTTATGGATTGGATTGTTATAATTCTAAAGGTGAGGTTATTAAAAAAACAGTGAATGTAAATGTGGTTAATCCACCTCCTGCCCCCACCCTCAATTTCTATGCCGATCCTCCAAGCCCAATAGCCTACAATACTGCCACTAATTTAATTTGGAGTACTACAAACACAACCTCTTGTTGGGCCAGTGGAGACTGGGTCAATGATTGGAGAAATAATTTTGGTGGAACTGAATCGACATGGAATCTTACTACTTCAAAAACATATAATTTGGAATGTTGGAATGATGTTGGAGATACAACTGGAATAAAAACAGTAAATGTGGCAGTCAATCCACCCAATATCCCTTCTTCCCCAACCACCCTCACTGCTCCTTGTGATGCTACTGGAAAAATCACAGCTAGTTGGTCAGCGGTTAGTGGCACGGGAATTACTTATGCTCTTCGAATCGATACCAACCCAACCCCTCCGCATCTCCTTGCAGTGGATGGATTAACAACAACCAGTTATCCTGCATGGCAAGGAGTTCCCGGAACAACATATAATGTTTGGGTGCATGCAATTAAAGATGGAACTTATTGGAGTAATCCGCCAAAACTTATCTCAACTGCTTGTGTTGCTTCTCCTCCTCCACCACCACCACCGGTATACAACTGCGCTGATTCAATTCCAAGTGGTTCAACAGCATGTTCCGGTGATGATGCAAACTTATTAGTTGCAGACAGCTGGCATGAAGTCGGAACAACATCTTCTGATTGCACTGATGTTGACAAATGTGAATACTATACTCCAGATACTTCCACTCCAACTCCACGTTGCACCGGAGTTAGACCAGCCGGAACAAGACCTTGGGCAGGTGACAATGTTCAATCGATACCTTGGGTATATTCAGAAACAAATACTCCTAGAAACTGTGAATACAGATGTCAAGATGGTTATGTCAGAGTGAATGATGTTTGTGTCGCCGGACCGAATGTCACTTTCTATATAAGTGATCCGATGGATCCAAGATATATTGATACTCCAGAGAGAAATGATCAAATTAACAATTTTATTCTCGGATCTTCTGCCACTTTTGCCTATCGAGTTTCGGGCACTTCAACATATCCAGCAACTTATTGTGAAGCTTCTGCTTCTGATATTGGTGCCGGAGACTGGTCTGGTTCGCAATCTTTTATAGATGGAGAATTAATGACTCATCCAGGCATCGCACCAATCAATGCTACTCCGAGAACTAAAAATTATGATTTAACTTGCTACAATTCAGTAGGCGCCTATACAACAAAAAGAGTGAAGATAAATGTTGAACCGGTGAATGTCACTACTCCTCCAACAGCAGAGATTACAAAACCTATTCCAGCTGAAAACCCTATTGCCGTTAATGAAATATTAGAATTTCAAGGAAAAGGCATTGATCCGGATGGCATCATTTCTTCCGCCCCTGGCAATTGGACTTTCGAATGGCTTTCAAATTATGATGATTGTGTTAATGGCGTTGGAACAATCTTGGGCACTAAAGATAAATTAGATTTTAAATCTACAACTGATGGTGTGTATAATATTTATCTTAGAGTGGCAAGCACAGCGTATCCCACAGTCAAATCAACAAATTGTCCAAGTAAAAAAGTAATAGTTGGTAATCCCTATGAATGTGTAGATATAAGCTGTCCTCTGCTAGAAAATTGCGGAAAGACAATGCCTCTGACATGCATAGATAAATCTAGTGGTATACCTGCTAATCCTCAATCTTTGTGTGTGCCTGCCTGTGGTAATACTAAGTGTCCAAATTGTGTAAACCCAGCATCAAACGAAGGTTGGAAAGAAGTAGCACCATAAAAAAACTAATTAAATTAATTTATCTAAAACAATGGAACAAAAAAACAAAAGTATTCTCGCTGTATCAATTATCGTGCTAGCAATTCTCACCCTTATTCTAGTAGCGATAATTATGAAAAACAAAAAGAAATCAGTCGCTCCACCTAAAACAAATCCAAATATAGAAGAATCACAAAAGAATTCGACCTCGCAAATCAGCGAAGAAAAAAAAGCCGAAGTAGCTGCCATTCGAAACATCAAGGGAAAAATCACAGATATTAAAATTGATTCTATTTCTGTGACTCCTACTACAGGGGAAAAACTAACCTTGAAAGTTCCGCAAAAAGGGGCCAATTTTTCCAGTCTTACTAAACAAAAAGATGGCAGTTTTATGGTCAAAGAAATCGGACTCTTTGAAGTTCCAAAAAACAAAGAAGTATCCATTCAATACAATAGCACCACTAATGAAGTGATGTTGGTAGAGGTGAGATAGTTTCTTTCGCAACTAATAAAAGCTCAACCTAAAGTTTCAAAGGTTGAGCTTTTGTTTTTGGGATTTTTTGAGGTATAATAGATTTATGGATAAAAACCAAGTAAAAATTCGAATAGAAAAGCTTTCTCGGGAAATCAACAAAATTCGCTATCAGTATCACGTTTTGGACAAGCCGGATGTGACGGATGAAGTTTATGATTCGCTCACCAAAGAACTACGTGATCTGGAAGAAAAATTTCCTGATTTTAAATTGTCTGATTCGCCGACGCAAAGAATTGGCGGGACGCCACTGCCAAAATTTCAAAAAGTGAAACACCAAATTCGCCAATGGTCGTTTGATGACGTTTTTGATTTTTCGGAACTTCAAAAATGGGAAGAAAAAGTGAAACGATTGGTGGAAAAGAACCCTCTCCTGTCCGGAGTATCGGACATCCTCTCCCAAAGGGAGAGGAGGAATATAGCGGAGTTGGAATATGTTTGTGAGATAAAAATTGATGGATTGAAAATTATTCTGAATTATAAAAATGGAATTTTTGTTCAAGGAGCGACGCGAGGAGATGGGCTGATTGGTGAAGACGCGACGGAAAACATCAAAACAATTTATTCAGTACCACTAAAATTGAGTTCTGTAGTTGATTTGGTGGCAGTAGGGGAATGCTGGTTGAGTAAACATGAATTAGAACGAATAAATAAGGCACGAAGAGAACGAAATGAAGCCCAGTTTGCCAATTCTCGAAATGCCGCCGCTGGTTCAATTCGACAATTGGATCCGAAAGTTGCCGCGAGTAGGAAACTAGACTCATTTGTTTATGATATTGATTATATAGGAGGTTCGACCTCCAAAATGGAGGTCGAACCTCCACGACTTCCAGAAACTCAAATGGAAGAGTTGGAATTATTGGAAGAGTTAGGTTTCAATGTTAATCAAGAAAGAAAATTGTGCAAGAGTATTGAGGAAATTCAAAAATTTTATGATAGTTGGAAAAACAGAAAAGACAAAGAAGATTATGGAATTGATGGGATAGTGATAAAAATAAATTCCAAAAAAATTCAAGACGCGCTGGGGTACACTGGAAAATCTCCGCGTTGGGGTGTAGCTTATAAATTCCCGGCCGAAAAAGTGACGACAGTGATTGAGGATATCAAAATTCAAGTTGGTCGCACTGGCGCGCTCACGCCCGTGGCGCATCTGCGACCGGTAGTTGTAGCGGGATCAACTGTGAGTCGCGCCACTTTGCATAATGAAGACGAAATCAATCGATTGGACACTCAAATTGGCGATACTGTGGTGATTCGAAAAGCGGGAGACGTCATTCCAGAAGTGGTGGAAGTTTTGAAAAATTTGCGTACAGGAGAAGAAAGAAAATTCAAGATGCCGAAAATTTGTCCAATTTGTGGTAGTGCAGTGCAAAGAGAAGAAATAATCAACCAAAGCTCGGCTTTTCCCTTGCTCGCTTCCGCTCGCAATTCCTCAAAGCCAAGCTTTTCCGCCGCGACTTATTGCAAAAACAAAAAATGTTTTGCGCAAGAGAAAGAAAAGATAATTCATTTTGTTTCCAAAAAAGGTTTCAATATTGATGGTTTGGGGGAGCGAATTGTTGAGCAATTGATGAATGAAGGATTGGTTTCGAATTTTTCTGATATCTTTGAATTAACGCGTGGGGATTTGGAACCGCTGGAAAGATTTGCTGAAAAATCAGCGGAAAATTTGCTTTTTGCAATAGAAGAAAGCAAAAAGATAACTTTGCCAAAATTTTTCTTTGCGTTGGGAATTAGGCACGCCGGAGAAGAAACGGCTGTGTTAGTAAACCGTAATTTGCAATTAGTAATTAGGGATAAGAAAATAAATTCACTGGGCGATATAATAAATTATTTTCCAAAAATTAGAATAGAAGATTGGTTGAATATTAAGGGCATCGGAGAAAAATCAGCGGAAAGTTTGGTGGGGTGGTTTGGAAATCAAGAAAACATTGAAATTTTGGAAAAAATGGCGGAATTGGGAGTGGAAATTGTCGTGGAAAAAGAAGAGAAAAATAGAAACAAAAAATTGGAAAATTTGACTTTTGTTCTGACAGGGGAGCTTGAAAGCTTTACAAGAGACGCTGTTAAAGATATTATAAGAAAAGAAGGAGGAGACATTTCTAGTTCGGTAAGCCGAAAAACTGATTATGTTTTGGTAGGTGAAAATCCTGGGTCAAAATTTGGAAAAGCGAAAGAGCTAAAAGTGAAGATTATAAACGAGGAGGAGTTTAAAAAACTAACAAAGTAAATCTTTACGAATTACTAATCAAGTACGAATATACCAATATGTATTTTTTAGATTAGTATATTAGTAAGTAATTCGTAATTAGTAAAGAAAAGCATGATTTCAAAAGAAGAGGTAAAACACATTGCCGGATTAGCTCGAATTGGGATGAATGAGAAAGAAATCGAAAAGTTTTCCAAAGACTTGTCGTCGATTTTGGATTTTGTCGAACAACTCAAGGAAGTTGATGTGGCTGGCGTTGAGCCAACGGCTCATGTGACAGGATTGGAAAATAACTATAGAGAAGATAAAAATGAGGAATTTGAAAATACAGATGGCATCAAGAAATTATTTCCAGAAGAGAAAAATGGGTATGATAAAGTGAAAAGTGTTTTGTAATTCTTACGAATTACGAATTAAATACGAATATACTAATGTGGACTGAATAATTTTCTACTGGTAGTTAAATTTAGCGGAATTAGTATATTAGTAAGTGATTCGTAATTAGTAAAGAAAAGCATGATTAAAAAACTCCATCAAAAATTAATCAACAAAGAAATCACCTCAGTTCAATTGACTGAGCAATATTTTGATGCGATTTCGAAGAAGGATGCAGATTTGCATGCTTATTTAACTCTTACCAAAGAATTGGCGATGGAGCAAGCGAAAAAAGTAGACGAAAAAATTTCGCGCGGAGAGGAAATTGGAATTTTGGAAGGGATACCAGGAGCGATCAAAGATAACATTTGCATTGAGAATGTGAGAGCAACAGCTGGCTCAAAAATTTTGGATAATTATATCGCGCCTTACGATGCCACTGTGGTGAAAAAGTTAAAAGAAGCTGGCGCGATAATTTTGGGAAAAACTAATTGCGATGAATTTGCGATGGGATCATCCACGGAAAACAGCGCTTATGGAGTCACGAAAAATCCACACGATATTAGTAGAGTGCCTGGAGGGTCTTCGGGCGGATCAGCTGTAGCGGTGGCTTCCGATATGGCAGTTTGGACGCTTGGCTCAGATACTGGCGGATCAATTCGTCAACCAGCATCATTTTGCGGAACAGTTGGACTCAAACCTACCTACGGACGAGTGTCAAGAAGTGGTCTTATGGCTATGGCTTCGAGCTTTGATCAGATTGGCCCAATGACAAAAACAGTTGAAGACGCGGCAATAATTCTATCGATAATTTCCGATCATGACGAGATGGACGCTACCTCGGCACCGAATTTCGGAAAAAAATATGAAGACTACCTGACAGGTGAAATTAAGGGAAAAAAAATTGGAATCGTGAAAAGCTATTTGGACGGACTGGATGCGGGAGTGAAAAAAGTTATGGAAAGCGTGATTGAGAAGTATAAAAAAATAGGGGCGGAAATTTTGGAAATAGAACTCCCAAATGTCAAATACTCCCTGCCGACCTATTATATAATTCAACCATGCGAAGTTAGTTCTAATCTGGCTAGATTTGACGGGATAAAATATGGTATGCGCGCTGATGACAAAAAAAATTCTGACTATAACCCAGACGGACTACCGAAAAATTTGTTAGAAACTTATCTGGATACAAGATCTTATGAACTTGGAACAGAAGTTAAACGACGGATAATGCTTGGTACCTATGCACTTTCTTCTGGATATTATGACGCCTATTATCTTCGGGCGCAAAAAGTTCGTACACTAATCAAACAGGATTTCGAAAAAGCTTTTGAAAAAGTGGATTTGATTTTGACTCCCACTGCACCAACTCCGGCTTTCAAGATTGGAGAAAACACCAATGACCCATTGCAAATGTATCTGGAAGATATTTTCACCATCACCGCCAATATTGTCGGCGTTCCAGCTATTTCAGTTCCAGGAGGAAATGCTGAAATTGACGGCAAACAACTTCCGATCGGTTTTCAATTGATGGGTAAATGGTTTGATGAAGAAAATTTGCTCAATGTCGCACATGCTTTTGAGATAAACTAAAATAAAAATATGGAAAATTTAATAGAACTTCTAAATAACAGTGGTGTGGATATTTTGGGTTTTTATAACTCAACTTTTTTTGGAATTGTGAAATTTATTTTGGGAATTTATGCAATGGTAGTTTTGGCAGATATTGTACTGCTACTCATTCAGCGAGGATTGAGCGGGGATTTGCGGGAAACATTGATGGGAGTGAATATTCCGCCAGAGTTTGTGAATAAAAAAGGAAAATTACGCAAAAAATGGAACAAAATTAGAGAGGGGATAAAAAGCTCTGAAGAGGATAATTGGAAAATTGCAATCATCGAAGCCGATGAGATTATTGATGATTTGATACGAAGAATGGGCTATGCTGGAGAAAATATGGGGGAGCGTCTAGCTGAAATTAATCCTGGGCAAATTGAAAATATCGAAGAACTCAAAAAAGCGCACGAGACCCGCAATCAAATTATTCACGACGAAGCTTTCGAATTGACCAAGGAACAAGCTGAAGAAACAATTAGATATTTTGAATTTTTTGAAATATTTTGATGTGTTGTGA
>JBAZSS010000031.1:0-14451 GCA_041662285.1 Parcubacteria group bacterium | reverse complement strand
TGTATCTGAAAACAACAGAAATGTCACTGGATTTTTGGTGTGATAGGTGTAGGCTTGATTAGCTTTTTCATCAAACATTTTTTCTGCATTACCATGATCAGCAGTGATGATCAAATTTCCACCACACCTCAAAACTTCTTTGGAAAGAATTTCAATTTGCTGATCCAAAATTTCACAAGCCTTGACTGTCGCACCAAGATCTCCAGTATGCCCCACCATATCCGCGTTGGCAAAATTTACCACATAAAAATCATATTTTTCTTTGCGCATTTTTTCCAAAAGAGTATTGGTGATCTTCGGCGCTGACATTTGAGGCATCTTGGCATAAGAATCAATTTTCGGCGAAGGAACCATAATTCTTTTTTCGTCGTCCACCGGCTCAGCATAACCACCATTAAGAAAATACGTGACGTGGGCAAATTTTTCTGTTTCAGCGATATAGAGTTGTTTGATATTTCTAAGCGCCATCGGCAAAGTTCCAACGAGCGGTTGATCATTCCAGATAGTATGCACGTCAAGATCCGGTCCGAAATCCGTGAGCGCTACGAAATATAAATTTTTAATGTGATCAATTGCTGGCATGTCGTCACTTAAAATAGAATTTTTATTAGAAGCAATGAACAGTTTGGAAAATTGTCGCGCTCGGTCTGAGCGTAAATTGAAAAATACAATGCTGTCGTTTTCTTTTAGTCTCGCAACCGGTTCATTATTATCCAAGATTACTGTTGGTAAAATATATTCATCACTAAGGCCAGATTCATAAGCTTTTTCAATTGCTTCCTCGGGACTTTTTGCTTTTTCTCCGCGCGAAAAAACGATTGCGTCATAAGCTTTTGTCAAACGATCCCAATTTTTTGATCGATCCATCGCATAAAATCTTCCGGAAAGGGTAGCAATTTTTCCAATTCCTTCTTCTTTTATTATTTGTTGAAAATTTTCCAGATGCGTGAGGGCACTCTTAGGATATGAATCTCTTCCGTCAGTAAAAAGATGACAATAAACTTCTTTCAAACTATTTGTTTTGGCTAACTGCAAAATTGCCCGAAAATGCACTGGGTCACTGTGTGGACTGTCGTCATCTCCCATTAGTCCCATTAAATGAAAATTCCCACCACTTTCTTTGACATGCCTAATCGAACCCATCAGTGCTGGATTCATAAAAAAACTTCCATCCGCAATACTTTGCGTGATATAGAAATTATCTTGCAAAGCAATTCGGCCAGCACCAATATTCATATGCCCAGCTTCTGATCCGCTCATCATATGATCAGGTAGTCCGACATCTTGTCCCGTCGCACCCAGCAAAGTATTTGGATAAAGCTCAAACAAACGATTGAGTGTCGGTCGCTTGGACAAAGTTATAGCATTATATTTGCTTTCGGGAGCAACGCCATAACCATCGAGAATTATTAGAAATGTTGGTTTTTTCATAAATTAAATTTCTTCTTCAATTCTAAGTAGTCTATTATATTTACAAATTCTTTCTCCACGAGACAGTGAGCCGGATTTGATGAAATCTGCTCCAGCACCAACTGAAAGGTCGGCAATAAAGTCATCGGTAGTTTCGCCGCTTCTATGAGAAACCACTACTTTCATTTTATTTTTCTTCGCCAACTTAATGCAATCAATAGTTTCACTAAGCGTTCCGATTTGATTGACTTTAATGAGCACTGCGTTGCAAGACTTTTCTTCTATAGCTTTTTTGAGACGCGCAACATTTGTCACAAGTAAATCGTCGCCAATAAGCATCACCCCTGCCTCACCGGCAGACAAGTTCCCTCCAATTTTTTCATTCATCGTTCGCCAGCCAGAAAAATCATTTTCATTGAGTCCATCTTCCACCGAAATCACATTATATTTTCCAATCCATTCATTATAAATATTAACCAACATTTCGCGCGTGAGCGTGGAATTTTCTGGCTTGAAAATATATTTCTCTTCTTTTTCATCATAAAAAGAATTAGCCGCTGCATCTATTCCGATGCTCGCTTCTTTGCCCTCAGTGTATCCTGCTTTAGCAATTGCCGTGTTGATAAGTTCCAGCGCCTGCGCATTACTTTCTAATTTTGGCGCAAAACCACCCTCGTCTCCCACGGCCGTGCTATAACCTTCACTACCTAAAATTTCCATCAGTGCATGAAAAATTTCACTCCCAGCGCGCAGTTGTTCTTTGAAAGTTTTTATTCCATTTGGCACTAATTTATATTCCTGAATTGAAAGTCCGCTGTCGCTATGCTTTCCGCCGTTTATGATATTAAACATCGGCATTGGCAATTTATATTTTTTTGTGGGAAATTTATATGTCTTGGCAATATACGCATAAAGCGGTAGCTTATTTTCCAACGCCGACGCCCGACAAACAGCCAGGGAAACTCCCAGAATTGCATTGGCGCCAATATTAGTTTTATTTTCTGTCCCGTCTAACGCCAGCATTTTTTCATCAATTTCTTTTTGATTGTCAGCTTCCATTCCAAGTATAATTTTGGAAATTTTTTCGTTCACATTTGAAACTGCATTTAGCACTCCTTGACCGTGATATCTTTTTGGATCCTTATCTCGGAGTTCCAATGCTTCGTAAGCACCCGTCGAAGCCCCACTCGGCACCGCTGCAATAGCTTTTGTTCCAGATTCCAATTCAACTTCAACTTCCACTGTCGGATTACCCCTCGAATCCAAAATCTCCCGCGCAAATATTTTTTTGATGTTTGACATAATTGTTATACAAATACGCGAATCTAACGCAAATACACGAATATGCGAATAATTTTCACGTTTTGTTGTTTATATATTAATCTTTGAATTAACAATGCGCTTAGGAACCAAGTATCTTTGATGAAAATTAACTATAATTCCTAATTTTAGGTTCGATGCTTGCAGATATCTTTGCATCTGATTATATTCTTCTCTACCAATAAATCTTTTTGCCTTAACTTCAATAATAATTTTATCTTCTATTAAAAAATCAACTCTATTGCTATTATCTTTCAGGAGTTCATTATCACTCTTTAGAGAAAACTCTCTTTTATATAAAATATCTTTCTCTTTTAGCAGTCTTTCTAATGCTTCACAATATTGACTTTCCTTGCAATAATATCCTAATTCATTATGTGCCTTAAAAAATATTCCATTCAAACTGTACGATAACTCTGAATAAATTATATTATTCAATCTACTCTTCATTTTATATTTTTATTTTTTTATTAGCGTCATTCGCATTAATTCGCGTATTTGCATTAAATTAGACATTCTATCCCAGGCATTTCTCCCCCTCCCAAATAATCCAGCATTGCTCCACCACCTGTAGACACAAAATCTATTTTATCCGTAGTGTTATTTTTTTCTAAAATTTCCAGTGTTTCTCCGCCACCAACCACAGTGTATGCGCCTGAGGCTAAGACTGAGCGCAAAATTTCGTTGGAACTCACGGCATATTTTTCATCTTCAAATTTTCCGGTCGGACCATTCCAAACAATTGTCTTGGCATTGGAAATTATTTCTTTGAATTTTTCCAAAGTTTTCGGCCCAATATCCAATCGATCATCTACAAAATCAAACGGTAAAATTACTTTTTCACTAAACTGAGTTTTTTGATCCAGCGCTTCATTGGCAATTTTTCCACCTACCAAAATATTGTCATATTTTTCTTCAAAAAATTTGATCACCGGTAACTTTGTTTCAATTTTCGCTCCGCCAATAATAGCCACCGCAGGACGCGCAAAATCATTTCTTATCTTTTCCATCTCCTCAATCTCTTTTTGCAATCTAATTCCTGCAAAACTTGGAATTAGTTTTGCCACTCCAGACACACTAGCGTGATCTCGGTGAGATGCAGAGAATGCATCGTTTATAAAAATATCAAAACCTTTTGCGAGTTTTTTGGAAAATTCGGCGTCATTGTTTTCATCTCCCGAATAAAATCGAACATTCTCCAAAAGCATAACTTCTCCTTGAGATATATTTTCTAAATTTGAGCTTATTTCATCTGAAATACAGTCAGAAATAAATTTAACTTTTACCCCCAGTATTTTTTCAACATCATCTGCAATCTGTTGCAAGGAAAATTCTGGATTAATTTTTCCTTCAGGTCTGCCCAAATGAGAAACAAGCGCCACTTTGCAATTTTTTTCCAACAAGAATTTTACCGTTTCTTCGCAGGCTTCAATTTTGAATTTTTCTTTCACTTTTCCATTTTCCAACGCCACATTAAAATCTACTCTAAGTAAAACTTTTTTATTTTCCAATTGTGCATCTTGTATTTTTCTCATAAATTTAGTGAAAATGTTTACCTGCCCCTAAAATTCCAATTATCACTCCGAGAAGTGAAGTTATAATGGTAAAAATCCAAACGCGCATGGTCACCTTTGTTTCCGGCCAGCCCAAGGCTTCAAAATGATGATGAATTGGCGCCGCGAGGAAAACTTTTCGTTTGAAAAACTTCTTGCTAGTCAGTTGAATTGCAACTGATCCAGATTCAAGAATATAAATAAAAACGATTATAAGTAGCACTAGAGCCGAATTTGTGAGCATTGCCACCACTCCCAGCGTTATCCCCAGAGACATTGCTCCCGTATCTCCCATAAAAAATCTAGCTGGATAGATGTTGAACCACAGAAAAGCCAGAAGCGCGCCGGAAATTGCGGCACAAAAAGAAGCCAGATCCATTTTATTTTGAAAAAAAGAAATCAGAGTAAAGGATCCAAAAGCCATAAGAAGCACTCCACCGTTTAGTCCGTCTAAACCATCCGTTTCATTGGAAGAAATAGCAGTAAATAAGATAATAAAAATAAATAGTGGGATATACCAAAGGCCAATCGAAAAATCACCCACTGCCGGAACATGAATTTTATCCCAACCTAATTTATAGTAAAACCACCAAGCACCCAGAATTGAAATCGCAATCAGCCAACCAAAACGTGCCAGAAATCTCATCCCACCTCCCTTATTTTTTCCAATTCCTTTGACACTCATATAATCGTCACAAAGCCCGAGAATTCCGGCCGATACCAAAGCAAATAGCGGAAGCCAAACTTGCGGGCGACTAAAAAAATCTAACCGAGCGATAAAATTAGTTTCTAATATTTTTGCAATATGCGGAAATGCATAATGCGAAAGAATGGCCAAAATTGCCACCGTGAGCCAAACCAAAACACCACCCATTATCGGCGTTCCCGATTTATGCTTATGAAGTTCATTTATATAAGTAAGTTTTTTTCCATCAACTGAATTTTCTTTTATCCTTACGCCAATTTTATATTTATACAGAATATGTGTCCAAAACGGCGTCAAGATAAAAGCCAAAACAAAAGCCAAAAAACCGGTAGTGAGAATTTTTATCACATCTACCACTTCAGGAATAGTTTGTATTTGAGAAATCATATAATTCAAAGAATTACACAGAATTTTTCAGAACGACACAGAATTTTTTTCTGCGTTATTCTGTTTTATTTTGTGTCTTTCTGTATTTTACTTCCATTCATAATTAGCAAAAGTCCAGTCAACTAGTTTTTTCATGTCTTCCCAGCGATTTTCATCATTTAGAATCACTGAGATTATTTTATGCTCCCCGGTCGGATCAGCTGCTACCGTTAGGAGTGATTTTCCTGCTAGCGGAGTAAAACCAGTTTTGCCACCCAAACAATTTGGCATTTCACGAAGAAGCATATCGGTGTTTTTGAGTTGATGCATATACTTTCCGTCGACTGAATAAATTTGCTCTTCCTCTACTCTCATTATATCCCAAATTAGATTATATTGTAAGGAATGGGATGCGATGCGCGCAATGTCATAGGCTGAGGAATAGCATTCCGATTCCTTCCCATCAATTTCCAGTCCCGAAGGGGTGCAGAAATTAGTATCTTTCAACCCCAATTCTTTTGTTTTTGCATTCATTAGTTTCACAAAATCTTCTGGAGTTTTAGCTACATGAATCGCAAGTGCCGTCGCCGCATCATTAGCACTGTTAAGAAGCATGGCCTTTAAGAGATTTCGCACGGATATTTTTTCTCCTGCAAACATTTGGTTGGCATTGCAAAAAACACTCGTTGGACAACCCACTACTGTGCCGTCAACGGTCAGGGCAGTTTTTGTAATAGTCGCAACTTCATCTAGATTTTCCACATTTCCCACGACCAGAATCGCCGTCATAATTTTGGTAAGCGAGGCAATTTGTGTTTGCTTCCTGCCTTCTGCATAATGCAAAATTGTTCCGCTATCCGCATCAATTGCCACTGACGCTCCCGACCAAATTTTTACATCAGCATAGTTAATTTTTCTTTTGGGTATAATATTAGCCGGAACTTTTTCCTTCAAAGGAAAAAGATCTCGAGAAACGATATTCTGGTTTGCATCAACTTGACAATAATTCCCTTCCTCTTTTTGGATTTCCTCACCCAAGACTTGATTTTGCACTGATATATTTTTCGTATCATTTTTAACTATCTCTAAATCACCATACATAAATATGGGCACAAAAGGGACTACTAAAATTACAAAAATAATATTAAGCATAAGTAAAAAATATTCTAACTTTCAATCACATTTTCTATCCGAGTATCTTTCGATAGCGTTTCAAAATCTGGCAATTTTTCGATACTATCCAATCCGAGTTTTTTCAAAAAATCAAAAGATATTTTGTATAGATATGACCGATTGTCCGACGGGTTATCCACTTTTTCCAAAAGCCCACGCATCAAAAGATTTCGTAGTGTAAACGTACAGTTAACTCCGCGAATCGCTTCAATATTAATACGCGTTATCGGTCCGCGATACGCTATGATTGAAAGAACTTCTAGCGCCGCCTTACTTAAATTTTCTTGAATTTCACTTTTTACTAATTCAGAAATAATCTCAGAATTTTCCGGTGCCGTCGCCATTTGAATTTGATCTTCTTTTTTGATAATAATTATTCCACGATTAGTATTGTATTCGCCTTGCAAAACCATCGTAGC
Source organism: Parcubacteria group bacterium (assembly GCA_041662285.1). Taxonomy (GTDB): domain Bacteria; phylum Patescibacteriota; class Minisyncoccia; order Moranbacterales; family UBA2206; genus UBA2206. The sequence continues at coordinate 7,504 of JBAZSS010000031.1, read as the reverse complement.
ATTTTCCACTTCTGAAATTTCTGTGCCTGTTATTTTAGCAATTCGTGAAATTTTCACCGGCTCACCACTCACAAACAAAATACTCTCAATGATTGATTTTATTTTTTCAATTTCCATTTTTATAAATTAGTTATTTTTTAAGCTTAATTTTATATCTTCAAATAAATCAGTTTGCTCCACTTCGATTAGTCTTTGTTTTATCATTTCCAGCATTGCAAGAAACGACACAATCACCTCTACCTTATCCGTTGATTTTTCCACCAAGCTAGAAAACGATGTTTGAATTTTGTTCCTCAAGAAATTTTCCAATTCATTTATTTTCTCTTCCAGTGTCACCACTTCACTGACAATCTCTTCGGACAATTTTTCTATAATCGGAATTTCATTTAAAATTGCCAAAAAATGTTTCTTGAAATCATAAACATTGAAATCTTCTGGCGGATAGAAAATTGATTTTACAGCGGAGAAACCTTCACGAGAATAGCAAATTTTCCTACTTTCGGCAATCTTCCCAAGCTTTATCGAGGCTTCCTTGAATTTTCGATATTCTTCCAATTGCTTTGTCAGATCTTTAATTTCTGCTTCCTCCTCTTCGCTGAATTTTAGCATTGGCAAAAGAGCCCGCGATTTTATGAGAATTAGACGAGATGCCACGGACAAAAAATCTGCCAAATGTTCCAGATTAATGGATTGATTATCTTTGATATGATCCAAATATTCGCTGGCCACCCGAGACAAACTAAGTTCCGTTATTTCCAATTTTTCTTTTTGAATAAGCTCCAAAAGCAAATCCATCGGGCCTTCAAATTTGTCAGTTTTAACATTATACATGCTGTTTAATTTAGTTTTCTCCTTACGAATTACGAAATTTTACGAATGTACTAATGTGAGTCAAATATTTTTTCTGTTAATTTATTAAATTATTCGTATTTCGTACATTCGTACCAATTCGTAATTCGTAAGGGTTACTTCTTCTTACTAAAACTTCCCTTAATTATTTCTTCTTTTTTCATATATTCACCAACACTAATCAAAAATGACTGGGTATACTCTCCTGAGCCGACATATATTTTTTTGTTTTTGAGCAGTAAGCTATCCACAAAAATTTCCATCTTGAGTAAATCACAAAATGGCGGAGTCGCCCCAACCTTTCCCAAGAGATTTTTTTTCATCCAAACCTCTTTGGCAAAATCAATTTTTTTGGAGTTTTTCAATCCCTGTTTTTTTCTTTGAGCATTAATAGCTTTCAAAAGTTTTTGTTTGTCCAGATTTTTGTTGCCGGGAATTAGCGCTAAAAGATAGTCCCTATCCGCCCTCATCACTAAAGCTTTCACCACCGTTTTCGGATCAACTTTTTCCGTCTGCGCTGTGTCCCAAGCCGTAAAGGTAGTCTTATGATCGATGATATTAAATTTATACTTTTTATCCTCTAAATATTTCAATATCTTCTTGGAAATAGCCATAATTTTAGATTATTTTTTACCTTACTATCATATCATAAAACAAAAATTCAGGAAAATCCTGAATTTATTTGTTTAATAATTCATTCTTACCTCAACATTTCCCCATCTCTTTTTCGCTTCTATTGTCTGTAAGACGGAATGCTGGATAGAGCGCCGAAAGAACAATCAGTCCTGTGAGAATAAAAACAAATTCAATTGGCAAGAAAAGAAAAACGAAAGAGGAAAAAATAGTGGCGAAAATATAGGCCATTGGCAAAGATGTCCGGAAAAAATCAATCACATCCACATCCCGACAATCAATTCTTTTATAGAAATATGAATCTCGCAAAATTTCAATGAGTGACGCTCCGATTCTTGTGATAAATAGAATCAAAGCCCATCTAACAACATTGCCTGTTCCCATAAAATAAATTAACATAGTTGAAATTCCCATAATCAAAATAGAAAAAATCAATAATTCTTTCTCTCCCATTTTTTTGTCAGCCAAAAGCCCAGCCGGATATTGAAAAATCACAAAAGGAATGAGCATCACAGTGAAAATTTTTCCAATTTCACCCCAGGAAAAACCCAGATCGCGAAGATAAATCGGGGTGTAAATAACCATCAGGGCATAGAAAAATTCCAGCACGAAAGAAATATAGTATATTCGCATAATATTTTTCCTAGCCAAAACTTTTTTCAAAATATCTAAAACCCTCAATTTTTGTTCGAACCTTTTGTTGACCTTGCGAAAACCCAAAAGAGCAAAGATAAACACAAAAATATTGAAAATCAGCGCAAAAATAAATACCCCGTGAAAATTTATCTTATCCAAAAAATAGGTCGAAACAAATGGGCCGAATAAGAATCCGGCGTTGAGGATGGTAAGATGCATTCCACGAATCCGGCCGGACATCCGATCAGTAGAAACTTCTTCAATGATAAAGTCCAGCGCCACCCATTCAATGTGTCCCAAAATTATATACAAAATCATAAGCAGTATTCCGATTTTGGAAGGCTCCACTAAAATTAAACCAAAAATAACAAACAGTTTGGCTAAAAGAGAAAAATAAAAAACATTAGACTTGCCTAATGTTCTCACAAATTTATGCAAATTAAGAAGAATAATTAAAAATATTATATAGGAAACAGCATAGAAAATTCCCACGTTTTCCGTTCCGATTGACAATTTGAAATAAGTTGACATCACATAGATGAGCATTGCCTGCGCAAACCCCATCAAAAACGTGACGAATGTCACCAGCTTTATCTTGCCTTCATCTAATTTTTCTTTGTGTTTTTTCACAAAAATTTATTTTTATTTTTTGGAATTAGTGCTGGGGTCTGTCATTATGGCGCCAACCTCTTCACATCGCGCGGAAAAAGAATCGCTTCCTTAATTGAAGCAATACCGAGAATTTTTTGCACAATTCGCTCTGAGCCAAGCCCCCAACCGCCATGCGCGGGCATACCAATTTTGAAAACTTCCAAATAATCCTTGAAGTCTTCCGGATTTAGCCCGTGCTTTTTGATGTTAGCTACTAATTGTTCATAACTATGAATTCTTTGACCACCCGTGGCAATTTCCACTCCGTTGAAAAGCAAATCAAAGCCTTCGGTAAATTGCGGATCATCACTGCTTGGCATAGTGTAGAATGGTTTGGCGCTAGATGGATAATGCGTGATAAAGATAAAATCACTGCCGTGATTTTTTTTGGCCCACTCACAAATCAATCTTTCGCCTTCCGGATCAATATCAATCCCTTCGCTTTCCTTGCCATATTCCTTCTTGAGAATTTCCAAAGCTTCAGTCAGTCTTATTCTTGGAAAATTTTCTGGCACCAAAATTTCACTTTCATATTCTGCCAATTCTTTGAAACATTTTTCTTTGACATCTTTCATTATTCTTTTCATCACGCCTTGAAGTTCATCCATAATTTCGGAAAAATTTTCGATAAATCCCATTTCCGCGTCCAGTCCCGTATATTCATTGACGTGTCGAGTGGTGAAATGTGGTTCAGCGCGAAAAACTGTGCCTATTTCAAACACTCGCTCAAATGCTCCCACGCCAGCTTGTTTGTAAAATTGCGGGCTTTGTGCCAAAAAGGCTTCTCGTTTGAAATATTTTATCTTGAAAAAATTCGCTCCGCCTTCCGTAGCGGCCGAAAGAATTTTTGGGGTTTTTATCTCTAGAAATCCTTTTTCTCGCATAACTTCACCATATGATTTCAAAATTTGCGAATAAACCCTGAAAATATCATTCACTTTTTTGTTTCGCAGTGCCAAATTTCGATTGTCCAAAAGTGTCACCAAATTTACGTCCAAATCTTTTTTGGACACGTCAAATGGCAATTCATCTTCCACGCGAGAAATAATTTCCATTTTTTCCACTTCCAATTCCACCCGACCCAAAGGATTTTCGCTTTTTTCTTGTCCGCCGGGGCGCTCCTTGACCAAGCCTTCCACGGAAATAACATATTCACTGCGAACTTCTTTGGAAATTTGATACGCTTCAAGCTTATCGGGAATTACTACCATTTGGATTATCCCAGACCTGTCGCGAAGATCGATAAAAATAAGCTTGCCATGATCGCGCCTAACATTCACCCAGCCGGAGAGTTTTACATGTTGACCAATTACATTTGGAGTGTCTGAGATTAAAATTCTTTTCATAAATTTATCTAAATTATTACCCTAATATTTCCTCAACTTTTCTAGAAAGTTCGCTGGGAATTATTTGAGTCTTAACAAAAAATTCATTTATCCCCATTTCCTTAACTTTCTTTTCCATTTGTTTTTCCACTGAAGCACTAAGTACAATAATTGGAATGTTTTTGGTTTTTTCTTCCAGTTTCAGTTTTTCAATTATTTCATCTCCTGTCATTGCTGGCATCATCATGTCGATTATAAATAAATCAAAATCTTTAGCGAGCGCTTCCTTGAGTCCCCACGCGCCATTATTGGCTGTTTCTACCATAAATCCATCTTGCTTGAGCTTATCACCAAACATTTCTAAGAATATTTCTTCGTCTTCAATAAGCAGAATTTTCTTCTTTCCGTTTTGTTCTTTTTTTCCAGCAAATTCACCGCTTCCGTTTTGCAAAGCTTCATTCCTTTGACTTTCTTTTTCTTGATTTAGCCTGCGAGAAATTTCTTTCACTAAATCCGATGGAGCGTAGTTGGATTTAACAATAAATCCGTCCGCTCCCAACTTCATCGCTTTATCTTGATCTTCTTTTTGACTCAAATTACTAGAAACAAAAATTTTCATATTTGGATTATTGTTTGACTTTCTAATATTTTCTATTACCTCAAAACCATCCATCTTCGGCATGATAAGATCGAGGAGCATCGCATCTATTTTTTCCGTTCTGTCCAATTCTAGAGCCTTTTCTCCATTGTCAGCTGTCAAAATTTCATAACCAGAATCTCCAAATTTTTTCTGATATATTTCAGAAATCATCGGGTCATCTTCAACGATAAGGATTTTTGTCATAAAGTTAAATTTTAAAGATTTTTATCTTACCCCCAAATTATAGCTATAAAAAGAGAAAAAAGCAAATTTTTCACAATCCTACAGTGCTTCCAACTTCTCCACCACCTCCTCGATTACCCAACTTGGCGTGGAAGCGCCGGCCGTTACCAAAACTTTTTCCACCTCAAAAAACCACTGCTTTTCAAGCTGACTAGAGTTTTCAATAAAATAAGTTCTGGGATTTTTTTCTTTGGCAATTTCAAAAAGCCTAGTTGAATTGGCGCTTTCCTTTGAACCAATCACAACTACAACATCATTCTTTTGGGCTAATTTTGAAATTTCGCCCTGTCTGTCGTGCGTCGTATAACAAATTGTGAAAATTATCTGCGTATCAGGAAATTTATTCTTGATAAAGTTTCCGGCTTTTTCAAAAAATTCTTCGCTTTGAGTTGTCTGAGAAAGAACAATGATTTTTTTGTCATTGGAAAAATCCAAATTTTCCAAATCTTCTTGCGTCGAAACGATTCGGGATTTTCCCTTACCCCAAGAATTTATCCCCTCTACTTCCTTGTGACCTTTGTCTCCGACTAAAATAATGGAATAATCGCGTGCAGAAAAAACTTTCGCCAAGCGCTGAACCTTGATTACCTTAGGACAAGTCGTGTCAATTACTTCAATGCCTTTTTCCTTAGCTATATCAAAAATTTCCGGACCCACTCCATGCGCTGTAACTATTATCGTGCCAATTTCACCTTTTTTGGATTGCAAAAAATCTTCCAAGTCAATCTTGAATATCCCCTTTTTATGAATTTCCCTGACCACGTCAGCATTGTGCGCTAAAGAGCCCAAAATATAGATTGGTTTTTTAGCCTTGGCAATGTCCAGCGCGCTTATCATTTCATAAGCTCTTCTTACTCCATCACAAAAACCGGCAAATTGACTAAGGTGTATTTTCACAATATTATAATCTTAAATCAGAATCTTTTTTATCAAAAACATTTTTTATATCAAAAAATATTCCGCTTCCTTTTTTACCTAAAGCCTTAATTTTTTTGATTCCCATATCTGCAAATTTTTTATGAGCCACAGCCAAAATAACGACGTCGTAATAACTTGCTTTTGGTTTTTTTATAAGAGAAACCTTTTCAACTCTCATAACCTCTTTTTCATCAACAATGGGATCGAAAAAATCAACTTTTACCCCATACTTTTTCAATTCCTTAGCAATATCAAAAGGACGAGCATTTCTAATATCTGGACAGTTTTCCTTAAAAGAAACTCCCATAATCAAAGCCTTTGATTTTCCTGGGTTTATTTTTCTCCTAGACATTTCAAGCACTGATTTTTCAGCGATAAATTTAGGTATTCCGTCATTTACGATTCTAGCATTTCTTGAAATTTCCATACTATAACCAAGCTCATAAGCCTTATGAATAAGATAATAAGGATCAACTCCAATACAATGCCCACCAACAAGCCCAGGAGTAAAAGATAAGGCATTCCATTTGGTTTTCATTGCCGCTAAAACATCTTTTGCCTCTATTCCCATTCTATTCATAGCTATAGAAATTTCATTCATAAAGGCTATATTAATGTCTCTTTGAGTGTTTTCAACAACCTTGCAAGCTTCCGCCACTTTCATATCATCAACCAAAAAAGTTCCAGCAGTAATAATTTCCTTATACACACTGTCAATATATTTACCGATTTCAATAGTTGAACCAGAAGTGACTTTTATTATATCGCAAACTTCATTTTTATCAGCCGGACTAATTCTTTCCGGACTATATCCGGCAAAAAAATCCCTGTTATAAACCAACCCAGATTCTTTTTCCAAAACTGGTATGCAAATTTCCTCTGTTGCTCCCGGATATACTGTTGACTCATAAACAACAACATCCCCCTTCTTCAAAACCCTAGCAATTGAAGCACTTGCCTTAATCAGAGGGTTGAAATCAGGAATCTTAAAATCATCTACGGGAGTAGGAACTGCTACGATAAAAAAATTACTCTTTTCTAACTCTAAAATATCATTAGTAAAAAAAAGTTTTTTTGCTTCTAATATTTTTTCCTTGCTCATTTCTTTAGTCTTATCTTTACCAGCCCGAAGCTCCTCTATCCTTTCAACACTAATATCGAAACCAATTGTGTCAATTTTTTTTCCAAAAGCAACTGCCAATGGCAAACCTACATATCCCATACCAACAACAGCAATTTTGGTGTTCTTTATTTTATTCATATATTTTTTTACTTAATTACGCTTATAAGTAAATATACTACCCCAAATAAATATGTCAACGATAACCTTTTTGCATATTAAGTTTAATTATTTTTGCCCACTAGCTTCCAAAATTTTATGCCAGTGTTTGTGTCCCTCGTCATAATGATCAAAAATTCTAATTTCAATATTTCGAAATCCTTGTTTTTCTAATAATCCTCGCAGGAAGTCTTGCGACATTCCAATTGAAATAATCTGATCATTTTTTTCAAAAGTATGCATGAAAAACCAGCCGTCATTTCTCAAATTGTCATGAATTGTTTTTGCAAAAATATCCTTGTTTTTTATCCTTTGCAAACATAATTTGAA
>JBAZSS010000030.1:0-14509 GCA_041662285.1 Parcubacteria group bacterium | reverse complement strand
ATTCTTTCCAAAGAAGTTTTGAGGTGTGGTGGAAATTTGATCATCACTGCTGATCATGGTAATGCAGAAAAAATGTTTGATGAAAAAGCTAATCAAGCCTACACCTATCACACCAAAAATCCAGTGCCATTTCTGTTGGTTTCAGATAAATTTAAAAATGCTAAACTAAAAGACAGCGGAATTTTAGGCAATATTGCACCGACGATTTTGGATATAATGAACATTGAAAAACCAAAAGTAATGACAAAAGAATCACTAATAAAATAAATTAAAATAATTTTATGACTAAAATAGTATGTATTGGTTCATCGGCGAAGGATATTATTTTTCCAATTAATGAAGGGGAAATTTTGGAAACGCCCAATGATTTAGAGGCGCAAAAAAAAATTGTTTTTGAGCTTGGCGCTAAATATCAAGTTGCTCTTTCCCGCCAAGAATCAATTGGTGGTTGCGCGGCGAATGTAGCTTGTGGGTTGGCACGCCTTGGCATTGAGACTTTTTGCGCTACTCGAGTGGGTGATGACGACGCCGGAAATTGGATGAAAAAAGAGTTGGAAAACAATGGAGTGAAAACTGATTTGGTGCAAGTAGGGAAAAATCATCGCAGTGATCTGTCAGCTATTATTGCAAATATTCCCAGCGAAGACCGGATAATTTTTTCTGATCGGGATTCTAATGAAAAATTGGAAATAGTGGCACAAAACTTGGAAAAAGTTGACGCGCAGTGGATTTTTGTGAGTTCCTTGAATGGGAATGAAGATGAAGGTTGGGACAAAAAATTGGACAAAATTTTGAATTTAGTTTCCGAAAAAGAAATTAAATTGATTTTCAATCCCGGACAAAAAAACATCAAAAGCAATCCGCAAAAAGTTTTGGAAGCTGTTGCTCAATCAGAAATGCTGATAATCAACAAGGATGAAGCGATTGAAATAGTGGACAAGCTGAATGATGTTAGTGATGAAATGCTCAATGATGAAAAATTTTTGGCAGAAAAACTAAATAGCGTGGGTGCCAAGGTGGTTGTTCTCACGGATGGGATTAGAGGCGCATGGGGATTTAGTGGTGAAGAATTTTTGCATATTGATGCAAAAAAAGAAAAAGTCGCTGATTCATTGGGAGCAGGCGATGCATTTTCCAGCGGTTTTATTGCAGCCCAGCTCAAAGAAAAAAGCTTGGAAGAATGTTTGCGCTGGGGGATTGAAAATAGCACTAGCGTGATTCAACACTACGGCGCAATTGAAGGACTTTTGAAAGGGGAAATACAAGAAATTTAAATTAGTGAAATATAAAATAAAAATATTTACATTGAATTATTGATTTTACTACCGTATTCTAGTATACGGTAGTAAAGTAAAAATAAATATTTAGAAAAATATGGCAGGGAAAGTCAAATATCATGAGCTCTCTGAGCTTGAAAAGAAAAAATATTTAGGTGATTTTTATACAATGGTTTCGCTATTGAAAAACAGAGAAGAAGTTAAGAATTTTTTTAAAGATTTATTAACGCTTAGTGAGGCAGTGATGATATCTAGGAGAATTCAAATAGCTAAGATGCTTCTCATGGGTCATACTTATGATGAAATAAGAAAAAGATTAAAAGTAGGATTTAATAATATAAATCAAGTAGAAAAATGGCTGAATAATGGTTTTGGGGGATATAAAAAAACAATTGAAGAATATCAGAAAAAATATAAAGATAGTCCAAAAGCAAAAAATTCAAAACCCTTTAAGGCGGGAATGATGAAAAAATATCCCTTTCATTATCTTTTGTGGGATATGATTAACAAAAAGTAATCACTACCGTATTCTAGTATACGGTAGTATGAAAAAGATAGTTTGAATAGTATATTAGTTTAAATTGGTAGAATTATTTTTAAAAAACAAAAATGCTGGAAAAAAATTTGCAGAAATATTTCAATTTTTCGCAGTTTCGACCGGGGCAAAGAGAAATTGTGGAGGCAATTTTGAACGGACATGATACGGTGGCGCTGATGCCGACTGGTGGGGGAAAATCTTTGTGCTATCAACTGCCAGCGATAATTGCGGATAAATTATCAGTGGTTATTTCTCCGCTTATTGCTCTGATGAAAGATCAGGTGGACGCACTTAATGCGCGGGGAATTCCGGCGGTTTTTATCAATAGCTCGCTAACTTTTGAAGAAATTCAGGAAAATTTCGAAAAGATAAAAAGAGGAAGCGTGAAAATTATTTATGTGGCGCCAGAGCGATTTGGTAGTTTCGAGTTTCAAGAACTTTTTTCCGAGCTGGATATTTTTTTGTTTTCAGTAGATGAGGCGCATTGCGTTTCGCAGTGGGGGCATGATTTTCGACCGGATTATTTGGAAATCAAAAAATATATTCGCAATTTGAAAAACCGTCCGATTGTAGCGGCGTTCACGGCGACTGCCACGCCGGAAGTGCAAGGGGACATCGTGGAAAGATTGGAAATGAAAAATCCAAAAATATTTATCCGTGGATTCGATCGACCAAATTTGAAATTTTTGGTGCAATGTGATTTGAAAACTAAAGAAAGATATGAAGAAATTTTGCGCATTATAAAAAGCCTATCAGGCTCGGGAATTGTCTATTCGCTCACTAGAAAAGAAACGGAAGTTATTGCAAAATATCTGAAAGAAAATGGAATCAAGGCTGTGGCCTATCACGCTGGAATGGAAGCCAAGAGAAGAGAAAAAGTGCAAGATGATTTTATGGAAAATAGAATTCAAGTGATTGTGGCGACCATTGCTTTTGGTATGGGCGTGGACAAAGCCGACATTCGCTTTGTCATCCACTCTGGTATGCCTGGGAGCCTTGAGGGTTACTATCAAGAAGCCGGTCGCGCCGGACGAGACGGCGAAAAAGCCTATTGTGTTTTGCTTCACGCTAAAAAGGATACCAACACGCACAAATTTTTCATTCGGATGAGTCGAGGCGAGATGATGGATGGCGGAAAAAATTGGAATGAAATTCAGAAAGTTTTGGATATAAAATATAATAAATTGGACAAGGTGGTTGAATATGCCACAAGAAAAAAGTGTCGACGGAAAATGATTTTGGAATATTTCAATGATCCGGATTTGAAAAATCACCCCGATAATTGTCGCGGGTGCGATGTGTGTCTCAATTGGAAAGCTACTAAAGGTCAGGAAAAATTTGAAAAAACCAAAGGAGAGAAAACCAAAGGATTTATCACGGGAACAGTCAAGGAGACCGTGCGGTTATACGAACAAGAATATACGCCAACACAGATTGCCAAGATAAGAGGCTTTGGAGTTAGCACAATTTTTGGTCATCTGACGGATTGGTATATTGCTGGAGGAAATTTCGATGTGGATAAGTTTATCGCTTCTGATGAGCAAGAAAAAATCACGCGAGTGATTTCGCAAATTGGCAATACTGAAAGAGTCGGTCCAATCAAGGCGAAATTACCAGAAAATATAACTTACGAAAAAATTCGAATGGTAATTGCGAAGATGAGAAAAGAGGATGGGTTAAAATAAGCTTGACTTTTAGATACATTTAGCTATAATTAGATATAGTTAAATTATAGCTAATAATAATATGGAAAATAGATTTTCAAAAAGGGTTATTTTGAGCCAAGAAATATTGCAAAAAATAGCTCAAATCGATGAGTTTAAGGGGCTATGGAAGGGTAGTTTAAGACTTAGTCCTCAAACACTAGGCAGACTCAAAAGGAGTGTGCTGATTACTAGTACTGGCGCATCAACTCGCATCGAAGGTTCAAAGATGTCTGATGATGAGGTGGCAAGACTCATCACTGGGCTAAAAACAACAAAACCTAAGGGCAGGGACGCTGAAGAGGTGGCGGGTTATGCTGATTTGTTGGGCAGAATTTTTGATAATTGGAAAACTTTCAAAATTACCGAAGGGCAGATTTTGCATTTTCACAAAATTCTGCTTAATTTTTCCGAGAAAGACAAATTGCATAAAGGGAAATATAAGACTGTGGATAACAAGGTGGTTATGCGAAAAGAAAATGGCGAAGAAATTGTTATTTTTGAACCGACTAAACCATATCTCACCAAAAAAGAAATGGACGATGTTCTTTTTTGGTTGAATAGGGAAATGGAAACGAAAGAAACTCATCCGCTTATTTTGATTGCTAATTTTATCTTTGAATTTTTAGCTATTCATCCTTTTCGCGATGGAAATGGAAGATTGTCGAGAGCGTTGACCACATTATTGCTTTTGAAAACCGGTTATACTTATGTGCCGTATGTTTCATTGGACGAAATTATCGAAGAGAATAAAATAGATTATTATCTGGCTTTGCGAAAAACTCAATCTAAGCATAAAACGAAAAATGAAAACATTGCGCCATGGTTGAATTTTTTATTGGATGCATTATTGGAACAAATCAAAAGAGCTAAAAGCATTATGGAAAAAGATCAACCGGAAAAACTTCTCTCAGAAAAACAACTCGCGATTTATCAATTATTTCAAATTGATACTCTGAGTATTTCAGAAATTGAAAAGCTACTCAAAAATTCAATTCCAATGGCGACTATAAAACAAGCTCTATCTCGCTTGGTTGATTTAAAATTGATTGAAAGAATAGGTGTGACCCGAGGCGCTAGATATAAAAAGCTTTGAGATTGTTGATTTTTTAGGACAATTGCTTTATATAAGCCAAAAAATGCACAAGGCCTGGACAAAAGGCCGTTTTAGGTGTATAATAAACAGTTAGTGAAAATTGTTCCTTAAAAAGGCGAAATTTGCGTTTTGCCATGGCAGAAAGGAGTTCTTTTGAGACTTTTTTCTGCTGTGGCGAAAATAAATTTATAATTCATCAGAAGGAAATAAAAAAACTATAATCACAAGGAGGGTGTTGTCATGTTAAAAGAAGAATTGTTCAAAAAAACTATTGCTGAGTTGACTGATGAGTTTAACTTGTCAAAAACTCGAAGTAAAGAAATGGTGCTTATTGCAAATGGATGGATTTATTTAAGGACAAAAGATCAAGCAGAGCTGGACAATCTCAAGGCTAAAATAACCTTACGAGATGTTGTTGAAAAACTCGAATATGAGTTTTACCACGCAGGTGGTCGGCATGAATTTTTCAGGGGTGGTTATAGATTCATTCAAAACATACTTATATCACTCGGACTTACGAGACTTGATTCTGTTGCGCTTCCTCAGAAAACAGTGACCAAGGAAATGCTGAAGCAGTTAACAAAGGATGAGCTTCTGGCGATGAATGCATGCGTACTTGGCACGATGAGTACGATTGTACTCTTACAATGTGGCGAGTATTACTTAGAACATATTAAATGTTGCGAAGGAGTACAGAGAGGATCATTTCTGCCTTCAATAGCGGAACTTTTAACAATCGGTCTGAGATGGCGATGGGGAAACAAAGCGATGATTTACCGGACCGTTGTTCTGCTGAAAGAACTGGGATTTACCGACGACGACGGCCCATTTATGCAAATCGCCGATAACACGCAAAAAAATGTCGAAAAAATAATGAAGCAGGAGAGTGTTGACGAAAAAACGGCTACTTTGATTGTTGAAATGGCTCAACGGCGTGGCTGGAAAATCTGAAAGAAGTTTTTTATGAAACCATAAAACTAAGAGTCCCGTATTTGTATTTACAATGCGGGCTCTTTTATTTTGCAAAAAATTGTTTTTTGGGTGGAAATCGGGTATAATATAATTGTGGAATTAAAAATTCACCCTATTAAGTAAATTTTAAATTTTTAGCCAAATTTGCATGCAATATGTTTATGTTTTAAAAAGTAAAAAAGATAATAAAAATTATGTAGGTTATACTAAAAATTTAAAATTAAGATTTGAGCAACATAACAAAGTGCTGGTGCTTTCTACTAAAAATAGAATACCACTAAGTCTTATATATTATGAAGCTTGCCTAAATCAACAAGATGCTACTAAAAGAGAAAAGTATCTAAAAACTATTTACGGCAAAAGATATATAAAAAGCAGGCTCAAATCTTACTTAATAGGGTAAAAACAAAAAATATGTCACTAGATAAATTATTTAATCCAAAATCAATTGCAATTATTGGGGCTTCGAGTGAGGAGGGGAAAATTGGATATGTAATTTCGAAAAATATTTTGGAACTTGGCTATAGTGGCGAAGTGTATTTGGTTAATCCGAAATATGCGGAAATTTTTGGGAGGAAATGTTATAAATCTTTAGGTGAAATAGAAAATAATATCGACTTGGCGATCATTGCAATTCCGGCGAAATTTGTGAATCAAGAGATTCTAAATAATTCCAAGAATATAAAAAACTATGTGGTTATCTCAGCGGGATTTTCGGAAATTGGGGAGGAAGGAAAAGCACAAGAAGAAGAACTCAAAAAAATTGCCAGGGAAAATGAGTTGAATATCTTGGGTCCAAATTGTTTAGGTTTTATAATCCCAAGTCTAAAGCTCAATGCGTCTTTTGCTGGCGGAATGCCAGAGGCGGGCAACATTGCTTTTGTTTCGCAATCTGGGGCGCTGGCAGTGGCGATTATGGACGCGGCGAAAAAAGAAGGTACGAAATTTTCTAGTATTGTTTCGGTGGGCAATAAAATGCAGATAGCAGAGACGGAAATGTTGGAATTTTTGGCGCAAGATGAAAACACCAAAGTGATTGGGATGTACCTTGAGGGGATAAAAGAAGGAGAAAAATTCATTGAGATTGCTGGAAAAATTGCAAAAATAAAACCGATTGTGATTTTGAAAGCGGGGAAAAATGAAAAAACGCAAAAAGCCATCAGTTCTCACACGGGCGCATTGGCGGGTGATGATGAAATTGTTTCGGCTGTTTTTGAAAAAAGTGGGATAATTCGGGCGAATAATTTGGAAGAATTTTTTGCTCTGTTGAATTTTATTAGTTTTTTAAATACTGTGCCCAATCAGAAAGTGGCGGTGATCACTAATGCTGGTGGAGCGGGAGTCCTAGTTTCGGATGCTTTTAGTGGAAAAAAAATTCAGTTGGCAGATTTGACTGATGAAACAAAAAATAAACTACGGGAATTTCTTCCGGCTGAATCATCAGTGGAAAATCCAATTGATCTTTTGGGCGATGCGCGCGCAGATCGGTACAAAAAAGCTTTAGAAATAATTTCTAGCGTTTCTGAAATTGGCTCAGTGATTTGTCTTCTCACTCCACAAGAACAAACGCCAGTGATGGAAATTGCCAAGGAAATAATAAAATTCAAGGACAAGACTGACAAAAATATCGTGACAGTTTTTCTAGGTGGAGAAAAAGTGGAGAAAGCCATCACTAAACTCAAACAAAATGAAGTTTGCAATTTTAGTTTTCCAGATTTAGCTGTGACGGCGATTGAAAGTTATAGTCAGTGGAATGAATTTAGAGTGGCGAAAACAAAAACGCAAACACAACTAATTAATGAAAAAAGACGAGCCAAGGTTTTGGAAATAATTGCCAAGGCTAAATCGGAAAATCGCCAAGCACTCTATTTTGGAGAAAGCGCCGAAGTTATGGCGATGTATGGGATAAATACGGTAGAAAGTTTTGAGATTGAAAATTATCATGGAAGAAATTTGGGATACCCGGTAGTTTTGAAAGTTGATAGCGACAAAGTTTTGCATAAAACTGACAAAAATGGCGTGATACTCAACATTGAAAATGAAATGAATCTTTCGCGAGCTGTTTCGCAAATGAGAACTAATTTTCCCGAAAGTCATCTGATAATTCAATCGATGGCGAAAAAAGGGGCAGAGTTAATTGTTGGGATAAAAAAGGACGAAATTTTTGGACCGGTGATTGTTTATGGCTTAGGTGGAATTTATGCGGAATTTTTGAAAACGGTGGATTATCTGGTGCCACCATTGAGTTTGGCTCAAGTGGAAAAATCTTTGCTCTCGGGGAAGATAAAGTTTCTTTTTCAAGGAGCACGCGGACAGAAAAAATACGACGTTGAAGAAATGGCCAAAATACTCATGGGTATCAGCTCTTTTTCTTTGGAAATTCCAGAAATTAGTGAGTTTGATATAAATCCGCTAATTGTATATAATGATAATCAGGAAGCGATTGCCGTGGATGTGAAAATAATTATTTAATTTAAATATTATGGAAGATAAAAAAATAAAGATTTTGATTGTTGATGATGATGAAATAGTGCGCGGAACTTATGCGGATATTTTTCGCCAAGAAGGTTTTGAAGTGAGTGAGGCGGTGGATGGATTAGATGGAATGGATAAGGCAACTAAAGAAATTCCAGATATTATCTTTACTGGAATTATTATGCCAAGGATGGATGGATTTTCACTTAAGGAATCATTAGCAAAAAATGTTAATACTTCTAGCATTCCAGTGATGATGTTGTCGCATATGGGGCGAGAAGAGGATAGGATAAAAGCTCAAGAGTTGGGGATAAGGAATTTCATAGTTCAAGGAATGATTACTCCGAAACAAGTACTTGAATTAGTGCGAAATATCTTTGGCAATGGAGCTTATCGAGTGAAATTCAATACGATTGAAATGGATGCGCCAAGATTATCAAAAGATTTTGGATATGGTGAAAATTTTGTTTGTCCTAGTTGCGGAGGAGAAATGAGTATGAATCTGGAGATTCTTGATGCAAGCAAGAAAGAATTTAAGGCAAAATTTGTTTGTCCTAAATGCGGGTAATTTACGAAAATACCTGCCTACCGGCAGGCAGGCGAATTGAGCGAAAGTACGAATTTACAAAAGAAAATGATAATGATTAGGGGAAATTATCCCCTAATTTTATTAAGATGAAATTATGACAAATTGGGAAATAAAAAATAATAAAAATGGTGATTTTTCGGGCGGGCTATTGGAAAAATATGGTCCGATTATTTTGCAACTTCTCAAAAATCGTGGATTGGAAGCGCCAGAAGAAATTGAAAAATATTTCAATTTTGACTATGAGAAAGATTTGAGTGATCCATTTAAAATTACTAATATGAAAAAGGCGGTTGAGCGAATTTCCAAGGCCATTGAAAATCAAGAAAGCGTGGCTATTTTTGGCGATTATGACGCGGATGGTGTGTCGTCTTCGGCGGTGCTTTTTGAAACTTTGACAAATTTAGGACTGCAAAATATTTCTTGTTATATTCCGGATCGCCAATTGGAAGGTTATGGTATGAACCAAAAGGCGGTGGAATATTTGAGTGAGAAAAAAATAACGCTAATTATCACGGTTGATTGCGGGATAACCAACATCACTGAAGTGGAAAAGGCCAAGGAAGTGGGAATTGATGTGATTATCACCGATCATCATCATGCGCCGGAAATTTTGCCGAAAGCTTATGCTCTGATAAATCCAAACATTGTCAATTCTGGTTTTCCGTTCAAGTCATTGGCTGGTGTGGGAGTGGCTTTCAAATTAGCGCAGGCTTTGTGCCAAAAACAAGCGCCGGAAAAATCCGAGCAACTCAAATGGGCGCTGGACCTTGTAGCGCTTGGGACAATTGCTGATTGTGTGCCACTGCTTGGAGAAAATAGAGTTTTGGCAAAATATGGACTGATTGTACTTTCGAAAACAAAAAGAGTGGGATTTTTGGAAATGTTTAAGGTAGGAAGAATTGATATTTCGGAGAATAATATTCCTGATGCGCATAAAGTGGCTTTTCAAGTTGCTCCCAGAATCAATGCGGCTGGTCGAATGGATCATGCCAATGTAGCTTATAATCTGCTCATCGAAAAAAATCCAGTGCTTGCACGCGACATGGCGTTGGAAGTGGAGAGCAATAATCAAAAAAGGCAAAAGATAACAGCGGAAATTTTTCGAGAAATTCAAGTCTTGGCAACCAACTCTTTCAAAGACAAAAAATTTATTTTTGCCGAGAGTCCACATTGGCCGGTGGGAATTTTGGGGCTAGTGGCAGGAAAGATTGCCGATGAATTTCAAAAGCCAACTATTGTTTTGCAACGCCAAGAAACTGAATTTGTCGGATCGCTTCGTAGTATTCCTGAGATAAATATCATAGAAACTCTTGGAAAATGTTCAGAACTGCTCACTCGTTTTGGTGGGCATTCGCAAGCAGCCGGCGTGACAGTCAAACCGGAAAACATTGAAAAATTTTATGAAAAAATGTCACAACTTATCGAGGAAGAACTGGCTGGCAAAGAAATTGTGCCAGTTTTGGACGTTGATTGCGAGATAACACTGGATGATATCAATTGGGAATTTGTGGCCGAGCTCAAAAAAATGGAACCATTCGGCATTGGTAATGAAGTGCCAGTTTTTTTGGCCAAAAATGTGATTATTAGTGATTTGAAAATTGTGGGCAACGGAAGCAAACATTGGAAACTTTCTTTGATGAGCACTTCCGGCAGTCCAAAAATTTTTGACGCCATTGGTTTTTCCTTGGCGACAAAATTTCCTGATTTGAAAAAGGATGATAAAATAGAGATGGTTTTTAATATTCAAGAAGACGAATGGAGTGGGAATAAAAAGATACAGTTGAATTTAATTGATTTAAAAATACACGAAAAATAATACTACCATTCGCCTATATATGGTAGTGAGAGTAAAATAAATATTTTTAATTTTTAATTTCTAATAAAATGTCGAATATTATAAAAATGTTTACTGATGGTGGGTCGCGGGGTAACCCAGGACCAGCGGGAATTGGAATTTACGTGGAAACTTTGGACAAGAAATATGGCGAGTGTATTGGCGAGACTACCAATAATGTGGCGGAGTATTCAGCTTTAATATATGGCCTCAAAAAATTGAAACAACTTTTAGGAAAGGATAAAACTAGACAATATGAAATCGAATGCAATTTAGATAGTGAGCTGATTGTGAAGCAAATGAATCATGAATATAAAATCAAAGATGAAAATGTGCAAAAGAATTTCATTGAAATTTGGAACTTGATGCTAGACTTCAAAAATGTTATATTTATACATATACCACGAGAGAAAAATTCTGTAGCGGATGCTTTGGTAAATGAAGCGTTGGATGCAAGGGAAAAACAAAAAAGTTTAATATAAAAATTTTATTGTATGTTTAAAAAACCAAAAACGTATATAGTATTAGTGCTAATTTTAATAATTATTGGTGGGATTTATTATTGGAAATCTCAGCCGAAGAAAATTACTTATACGACTGAAACGGTGAAAGTAGGGACAATTGCCAAGACTGTTTCGGCTACGGGAGAAATTGTGCCGGAAATTCAGGCAGATTTGTCATTTAAGTTAAGCGGACGGATAGATTCTATGTTAGTGAATGTGGGGGATCGGGTTACGGCCAAACAAAAAATCGCGACCGTTGACAAAGGAACTTTATTAGAAGAATTATCCCGAGCTAACAATGAGATTGAAGTGCAAAAAAAGACCCTTTCGGATATGAAGGATAAGGATGATACTTATAGCGACGATCAAAGAAGTGCGCAAAAAGCGCAAATCAAAAAAGCTGAGGATGCTGTAAATATCATTCTTACACAAATTAAGGCGACAACTCTTTATTCTCCGCTGGATGGTATGGTGACAAAAAAAATTGCAGAATTAGGAGAGAATATCACAGCCAATGGTCCTGTTTTAACTGTGTCTAGTTTGGGGGAGCCGTTTGTTGAAATTGATGTTCCTGAATCAGATATCATTGACGTAAAAATTGGACAACATGCGAAAATAACTTTTGATGCTTTGTCAAGTGATGAAAAATTGGACGGGGAAGTATTTGAAATCGAGCCGGCCTCAACGGTGATTTCTGATGTGGTTTATTATAAAGCTAAAATAAGGCTAGCTAAAATGGATGAGAGATTAAAAATTGGAATGAGTGCGGATGCGGATATTAATATTTTTGAAAAAAATTCGGTCGTGATGATTCCCTACCGCGCCGTGAAAAATGATGGGGATCAAGATTATGTGGAAGTTTTGAGAGAAGAAAATGTTGTGGAAAAAATCAATGTCAAAACTGGTGTCAAAGGCGATGAAGGAATGGTGGAAATTGTTTCTGGACTAAAGGGCGGAGAAAAAGTGGTTGTGCTATCAGTATAATCAAGTGTTAATCATGTGGTTCTGATTATGTTAATTCAAATCCAAAATCTTTGTAAGACTTATGAAAATGAGGGGGTGAAAACACCGGCGCTTTGCAGGGCAAATTTTGTGGTGGAAAAAGGGGAATTTCTTTCGATTATGGGACCGAGTGGAAGTGGAAAATCAACCCTCATGCAAGTGGTGGGACTACTTGACCGTCCAACGGAAGGAAAATATTTTTTGGAAGGACAAGATACGGCTGATTTCGATGATGACACCTTAGCATCAATTCGAAACAAAAAAATTGGTTTCGTTTTTCAATCTTTCAATCTACTTCCTCGAACTTCGGTTTTTGAAAATGTAGAATTGCCACTGCTTTATGATTCTAGACCTGATGGAAAAAATCGAGAAAAAGTGATGCGAGCCTTGGAATCAGTTGGGATGGAGCATCGAGAAAAATATCTTTCCAATCAACTCTCCGGTGGAGAAAAACAAAGAGTGGCGATTGCCCGCGCGCTGGTCAATGACCCGGAAATTATTTTTGCCGATGAGCCAACGGGAAATCTAGATTCAAAATCTGGATTGCAAGTGATGAAAATCTTGCAGGATCTTAATAATATGGGACGAACAATAATTCTCGTCACTCATGAAACCTATACTGCCGAACACGCCAAAAGAATCATCTATATGAAAGACGGAGAAATTGTGGCTGACGATCCAGTGAAAAACAGAAGGATTGCGGATGGGACGGAGGAGATACTTAAATAAAGAACCACTGATTATCACTGATTTTCACATGATTACACGTGAATAAAAATACAAAAATAAGTTTCCTCCTCTCCCTTAGGGAGAGGATGTTCGGTACTCCGGACAGGAGAGGGAAAAGACCAAAGGAAAAGAATAAAAATAAAATTATTCAAACAAGTTTTAGAAAGAAATAGAAATTTAAAGATTAAATAATTTTTGCAAGTTCGTTCCCTCTCTGTCCCGATGATTACATCGGGACATCTCTCCCAGAGGGAGAGAGGGAAAACCAAAATGTAATGCATATAATTTCTCCAATTAAAATCTCTTTAAAATATCTTTTAGCGGCGAAGTTTCGTTCTTTTTTGACGATTTTGGGAATTATTATTGGTGTGGCATCGGTGATTATTATTATGGCGATTGGTCAGTCGGCGCAAGCATTAATTCTTGATCAAATCACTGGTATTGGTTCAAATCTAATTGGGGTTTTGCCCGGTGCGTCAGATGAGAATGGTCCGCCGGCGACTGCGATGGGAATTTCTATCACAACTTTGAAATATGATGATTTGAAAGTTTTACGAAATGGCAAGGATGTGCCGGAAGTGACAGATGGAGCTGGTTATGTCCTAGGAACAGCTACCACTGAATATGATGGCACTAATCTCAATGCTTCTTTTCAGGGAGCGACCGCCAGTTATGTTAATGTGGAAAATGCCAAAGTAGCGGAAGGTCGATTTATTTCTGAAGATGAAGAAACTAATATGTCTCGCGTGGCGGTGATTGGATTTAATCTGAAAGAAGATCTTTTTGGTGGAGATGATCCACTGAATAAAGTTATAAAAATCAAAGATCAAAATTTCACGGTTGTTGGTGTTTTGGAAGAAAGAGGCTCATCTGGTTTTGGCGTCAGTAGTCAAGATGACACAGTTTTTGTCCCTTTGAAAACTGCCCAAAAACTTCTTTTGGGCATTGATCATTTAGGATTTATTCGTCTTAAAGTGAGGGACGCTAGTCTCATTTCTTTAGCTAAGGAAAATATTGCTCGAACGCTTCGAGAAAGCCACGACATCGATGATCCGGCTAATGATGATTTTTCCGTGCGCGATATGGCTTCGGCGGTGGAGATAGTCACGAAGGTTACAAATGTTCTCCGATATTTTCTTTTAGCGATTGGGACAATTTCTCTTATTGTGGGCGGAGTGGGGATTATGAATATAATGCTCTTGGCAGTTAATCAAAGAATTCGAGAAGTGGGGCTACGAAAAGCAGTGGGCGCAAAAAACAGCGATGTTTGGACGCAATTTATAATTGAGTCAGTCTTCATTTCTTTTTTGGGTGGAGTGATCGGAATTATCATCGGCATTGCGATTTCCGGCTTAGCGGCAATTATCATTCAATCCCTGCAATATGTCTGGCCGTTTATAATTTCTTGGCAATCAATTGTGTCTGCTATTGGAATTTCCTTTGCAATTGGAATAATTTTTGGAATTTATCCAGCGGGAAAGGCTTCGCGAATTTCTCCAATGGAAGCATTAAGATACGAATAATCATCTTAACATCTTAACATATTAACATTTAATCAAAATGCTAAAATGCTAACATGCTAAAATGCTAATATGCTAACATGCTAATATGCTCCATGGTTTTTTAGTTCCAATTAAATTAGCTTTCAAAAGTCTTCGCAATAATTTGGGGCGGACGGTTTTGTCGCTTCTTGGAATTGTGATTGGCGTGGTGAGTGTAATTTTAGTTTTGTCTTTTGGCTCGGGCGTTAAAGGATTTCTGGTGGATCAAGTTTCTTCTTTTGGGTCGGAT
>JBAZSS010000029.1:8076-14621 GCA_041662285.1 Parcubacteria group bacterium | reverse complement strand
TAATTCTTTATAATAATCCATATTTAAAAATTAAATTTATTAAAAAGCGACTGAATATGTTTGTAGAAATTTTTTACTTTATCTAAATCATATTCCTTGTATTCTCCATGTGCTGCGTGATTACCTATCGCTAAATATGTTTTGTTTTCTTCCCAATCCACTTTAGATATAATTTTTTGATTTTTTAAATAGTCATTAAGAATAGCAACCTTTTCACCCTTACCACTTGCCTTTAATAAATTCACACCTTTTATTTGAGCTATTTTTTGAATTGTTTTTTCTAGGACGATACGAAGAAAAATTGCACCATCATTTTTTTCATCTTTTTCAAAAATAACTTTTTTTGCTTTATCAAAATCCAGATAAATTGAATCTTTGTCTATGGGTATATTTATTTTATTTAATTTTCTGTACTCCTCAAGAATTCCCTCGGGAATAGCCTCAATAGAAAAATTATTAATGCCTTTGAATATACTTTTATCAATTTCGCTATCCACTGAAAACATATAAATTGCCTTTCTTTTCTTGATTTTTTTTAGTTCTCCTAAAAATTCAGGGATTTCATTTTCCATAAAATTAAAATATATACAAAGAAATCTATCTTTTTTATTAGAAGAAAAAATCTTATAATTTTCCGATTCTTTTTCTAGATTAAAAATATTTTCTCTTACGCATAACATTTCCGTGCATTTTCCAGTGAGGCTTAAGCGCACTTGATCTTTATTCTCTGTCTTTCTTACAAAATCAGTTCTGAAATATTGCAAATTTCCACCCAAGCCTTCAACTTTTTCACCTTTAGGATTTTTATAACCATTAATGACTTTTTCCAATCGGGGATAGGTTACTTTTTCACAAATAGAATTTTCATTGTTAGTGCAAAGAATAAATTTCCGATTTCCGCCGTCTTCCTTGTTTAGATCCAAAACCGCGTGTCCGGTTGTTCCAGAGCCAGCCATGAAGTCAAGTATAACCCCATCTTCCTCAGAATTTAACCTCATAAGTCTTTTTATTAATTCAACAGGTTTTGGTGTTTCAAAAATATTTTCACTTAATATTCTTTTAATAGTTTCTTTTGCTAGTTGAGTTGAACCAACATCATCTGGTAATAATATAGTATTTGAAATAATTCCCTGTTTTACTTCACTTAAATATTTTTTTAATCTTGGAACATTTTTCCCATTTTTTCCAAACCAAAGCCTACCTTCTTCATATGCCTTTACTAAACTTGCCCTATTTAATCTTGGAAAAGTTCCTTTAACTGGTGCCCACTTAACTCCATTTGAAAAGCTGATCTCATAAATATTTTTAGCGCTTCCACTTTTCGCCTGCAACGCAACGCTTGTCCACACACCCCTTGGATCATTATCTGGATTATTATATCTAGAATTTAATTCATCCGTTCGTGGTAAAAGATTGAAGATCACAGAATTAATATTTTTTCCGTAGCAATGCACATATTCATGATTTGTAGAAAAAAATCTTGCATCATTCTGCACAACATTTTTTTTATTCCAAATTAATGTTCCGATAAAATTATCTCCACCAAAAATATTGTCGCATAAAAGTTTTAATTGCGACTGTTCATTATCATCAATCGAAATAAAAATCACGCCCGTTTCTTTTAGCAATTCCTTTGCTAAACTCAAACGCTTCTCCATAAAATTCAGCCACTTGCTGTGCCGATAACCATCTTCCTTTTCAACATAATGATCATTATAAATAAAATCCTTGTTTCCCGTATTATACGGCGGATCAATATAAATCACATCAATTTTTTCTTTGTGTGTATAATTCAAAACGGTGAGTGCGTGATAGTTGTCGCCTTCAATCAAAATATTGTCCTCGTGATCAGTTGTGCGAATTTCTTTTCCCTTCATTCTTTTCAATACCGGCAAATTATTCTCACAATCTAAAACCACCTGCTCCGGTTCGCGCTCCGCATCCCAAACAAGTCCATATTTCTTGGACGCCAACTCAGCGTCCTGCTTTTCCACAAGTTTCAATAATTCTTCTTTAGATAGGTTTTGGTATTTATTTGGCATAACATTTATTTCCTTTTTTATTTTCTAAAATATCCATTCTTATGTCTAATCTATCGATTCTCTTTGTATAATTTTCATATCTCTCAGCATTATCCTTATAATAATCAAAAAGCAATGGAATTAATGCAAGAAAAAATGCCACCACAATAACCCCTGCAATTCCCATCATAAAATTCAATGCTTTGTCTTGATTTCTTTCAGATTTAATCAAAGATTTTTCTATTTCTTTCGCCTTATCCTCTAAATCCTTAGTTTTCTGCTCTAAAACAATAACCCTTTTAACATCCAACGGTATATCGCTAATTGTTTTCTCGGTTTTCGCATCACCACTTGATGCGATTACTATACCAGTAGCGATAGAATTACTTTTATTTTTCTCGTTTTTATCCATTTTTCTTAATCATAATAAAACCATTATTATCAACCACTGTTTCGTTAATTTTTACTCTAATTTTATATACTCCATCTTCCGGAAAAACAATTCCAATAAAATCAGCTATAAAATTTGTAGATCCGCCATCCTTAAATATTTCTATCGGATTACCAGCCCTTGCTATTATTTCTCCTTTTGGCGAAACTATCTCTATATTTTCAATATATTTTCCAATATTTCCAGCTACACTTGTGACTATCATCAGCCTTGGATGTAGAGCAGGAAAATTTAATGCATTAATTTGATCAAATATTCCAATCACATTTAGCTTTCCATCAGAAGAAGTAAAAGCATTTTCACAAATATGCACGAAATTTAATCTTGGTTCCATAAATTTATTTTAAATAATTTAATTCCATTTACCACCCAAATTTCTTGTAAGTATTTGTTCCTGTGGAATATTTATTTGACCTTGCGGAGTTTGCTGTGTAATATTTTGTTGGATTCTTTTATATTCCATTACAACTTCTACAAAATTACTCATGTTCACACTTTCTATAAAAGCAATTCTGTATTTTTTCTTTAATTCTTGGTTGCCTTCACCAATTTCTGCCATAGGATCTAAATTTTCTCCCAATCCCATTTCTTTTTTATAATCCTCATAAATCTCCGTCATCAATTTTGCCAGTTCTATGTCTGCATTGATAACAGTTTTTATCCCCAAATCTTCCTTGGCTTCTTTTCGTCCGATAAAATATTGATGCGAATATAATTTTTCTGTCAAAAATTCAATTACTTTTTCAATCTCATCTTCTTTCATTGATTCTCTGTGGCTTTTCAAAAGTCTTTTGGCAAGAATTTTGATCAAATTGTGCGTGCGATTAACATTGCCGAGTGCCAATGGATGAATAGACGGCGTGCTTTCCACAAACTTGTTGAAAATTTTGGTGAGTTCTTCATCGCTTTTGATTCCGAATTTGTTCTTTGCTAAATCGAAATAACTCATCACTTCTTCCACTGAAATCGGAATTCTATTTTGCGGATTTTGTGGGTCAATAGGATTGAAAACATTCGCCGTGGATGGATCAATCGGAGAAAGTTCGCTCATATCACTCATCACAATTTCATCCGCACCAAGCGAAATCATTGTGGCGGCGCTGTGAGCTTTGTAGGGAATGATAACAGAAAAATGATTGCAATATTCGCGAATCATCGAAACCAAACGCCATGGCACCATCGTGTCGCCTCCTGAGCTATAGAGCACCAGATCAATTTTTTCTTGCTTGCCAATTTTTCGCAGTTGCGAACTGATAATTGGAATGATGTCCATTGCTACGCGTGCATTTACTGGCCCTTGCCGATCACTCGTCACATAAGTTATGACCTTTGAACCTCGCAGTTCTTCAATTTTCTTTATAATGTCTTTTCGCTCCATATTTTTGATTAAATTAAGAAAAATTATCCTATCCCTATACTACCACCATCCCCCCAACAATTCAAGCCATAAAAAAACAGGCTTCGGCCTACTTAATCATAATTTATTACATACCTACAATATCACCAAACCGCTATTTTCGCAAAAAAACAAAGCTCTATCTCAAGCTTTTTTCAATTTTGACAGTTTTTTTGCAGTATGATAGTATTACTTTATAGAAGTAAGTCCTCCTGTGTTGAGATACCGTAAGGCGTCTCGTCAAAACAGGAGGTTTTCTTTTACGAAAAAAGGAGTTTTTCCTCTACATTACATACACACTTCTATTTCTCAAAAACCAATTTCTCTTTTCTTAAATCAATCTTAATCTTCTCCCCTTCCTTTATCTTACCCTCAATTATCTGAAGGGCTAATTCATCCAAGATTTCGTTTTGGATAATTCGCTTTAGGGGTCTGGCGCCGTAGGCTGGGTCGAAGCCTTTTTTGGCGAGATATTTTTTGGCTTCTTGGGTAATGGCTATTTTGATATTTTTTTCGTCCAGACGAGATTGAATTTTCTTGAGTTCGAGTTCGGTGATGAGGCGGAGCATTTTTGGATTGATTGGATGGAAGATAATTATCTCGTCCAAGCGATTCAAAAATTCTGGTTTGAAATTCTCTCGAAGGGAAGACAAAACTTTTTCTTTCATTTCTTCTTCGCCTAAAACCTCGTTTTCTTCTGCATCCTTGAAACCCAATCCGCTTTTGTAGATTATGTCGGAACCGATATTAGAAGTCATAATCACTACTGTATTTTTGAAATTGACTTTCCGACCCTTAGCGTCAGTCAAATGACCTTCATCCAAAAGTTGAAGCATGATATTGAAAACTTGCGAGTTGGCTTTTTCGATTTCATCAAACAAAATCACACTGTAGGGTTTTTTGCGGATAATTTCAGTCAGTTGTCCTCCTTCTTCATAGCCCACGTACCCTGGGGGAGAACCAATAAGCTTGGAAACACTATGCGATTCCATATATTCACTCATATCCACGCGAATCATCGCGCTCTCATCATCAAAAAGAAATTCAGCCAAAGCTTTGGCTAGTTCTGTTTTTCCAACACCAGTTGGACCAAGAAAAATGAAGGAACCAATTGGTCGATTGGGCTGTGAGATGCCAGAGCGAGATCTGCGAATGGCATTAGAAACTGCCTTAATCGCTTCTTCTTGTCCGACCACCCTTTGCGACAATTCTTTTTCCATAGCGACTAATTTTTCTGATTCATCTTGAATCATTTTTGACACGGGAATGCCAGTCCAACGTGAAACGACCTTGGCGATATCCTCCGGCGTCACTTCCTCTTTGAGAATCGCATTCTTACTTTGGATATTATCCAACTTATTCTTTTCTAGTTTAATTTTTTTCTCCAATTCCGGAATTTTTCCATAACGAATTTCAGCCACCTTGTCCAGCTCCATTTTTCGCTCAGAAATTTCCGCCACGGATTTCAATTTTTCAATTTCGGCTGAATGGGCACGAATATTAGTTATCAAATCTTTCTCCATCTTCCATTGCAACATTATTTTCTGTGATTGCTCTTTCGTTTCCGCTAATTTTTTGTTTAATTCCCTAGTTCTTTTTTTTGCTTCTGGATTATTTTCTTTTTCCAAAGCTTTCTTTTCAATTTCCATTCTCCGCATAAGCCTCTGAGTTGAATCAATTTCCGCTGGCATTGAATCAATTTCCATGCGCATTGCGCTAGTGGCTTCATCAATCAGATCCACCGCTTTGTCTGGTAAAAATCGATCAGTAATATAGCGATCAGAGAGCTTTACCGCTTCCCAAATAGCGCTGTCAGTTATTTTTACCCCATGATGAACCTCGTATTTTTCTTTGAGACCGCGTAAAATTGCAATCGTATCTTCAAGCGATGGCTCAGTCACAATAATTGGCTGGAAGCGTCGTTCCAGCGCCGTATCCTTCTCGATATATTTTTGATATTCACGTGTGGTTGTCGCACCAATCATTTTTATTCTTCCACGCGCCAGCGCAGGTTTCAACATATTTGAAGCATCCATCGCGCCTTCAATGGCTCCTGCGCCCACCAGCGTATGTAATTCATCGATGAAAAGAATATATTTGCCAGCGCCTCGATCAATTTCATTGATGATAGCTTTTAGTCTTTCTTCAAATTCCCCGCGAAACTTTGTGCCTGCCAAAAGAGAACCTAAATCCAAAGAAACTAGAATTTTATCTTTAAGTGTTTCTGGCACATCACCATCGGCAATTCTTTGCGCCAAACCTTCTGCTATGGCTGTTTTGCCAGTGCCTGCTTCTCCAATGAGCACCGGATTATTTTTTGTTCTTCGACTCAAGACTTGCATCACACGACGAATCTCACTATCCCTTCCAATAACTGGATCAAGTTTTTTGTTTCTGGCCAGTTCCGTGAGATTCACGGCATATTTTTCCATTACCTGAAGTTTTGATTCTGGTTCGGGTGAATCAACTTTTTGTCCTCCTCGAATCTGAGAAAGTGTTTTCAAAACTTCTTCATAGTTGATGCCTTTTTTTTCTAAAAATTCTTTGTAGGGAGTTTTGATTGATAGGAAAGATAATAGGATATGCTCGGTGGAAATATATTCATCGCCGATTTTTTTGGCTTCTTGTTGAGCGCCATTTAGAATCATAATTACTTCGGGGGTGATAAAGATTTGAG
>JBAZSS010000029.1:805-8066 GCA_041662285.1 Parcubacteria group bacterium | reverse complement strand
AATTGCTACCACTTTTTGGATTTTTAGGATAACTGTCAATAATATTCATTATCTCTGCTTCGATTTTTTCCAAATTTATCTCTAATTTTTTAATAACCAAAGGCACGGAAGAATTTTCTTGATTAATAAGAGAATAGAGCAGATGAAAAGCATCCACCTGGGGTTGGTTTTTTATTATGGCTAATTCCTGAGAATCTCGCAGAGCTTCTTGAGATTTAGTTGTGAGTTTGTTTAGATCCATAAATTATTTTCTTTCCATTAGAGTTGCTTCAATATTTTTTTCTGCACCTTTATGCCAAATTTTCAACTTGATAATATCGCCAACACTATATTGAGAAATTAAAATTGAAAGATCTTTTCCATCATCTTCTCCTATAATTTTTTCTCCATTTATTTCCAAAATTATATCATTTTCAACTATATCCGCTTTGTCCGCTGGTGAACCAGGCATCACAGCAAAATCAGTAATCTTATCGCCTCGTGCTACTAAAGCTCCATAATTATACGGCAAATCATTTTCTTTTTGCAAGGTCTTATCAATCAAGACATAGCGAACCCCAAGATAGGGCGTGGAAATTTTGCCAGTTTTTTTCACTTGATCCGCAATTTTTTTGACTTGATTTACGGGAATAGCAAAGCCAATATTTTGTGCGCCCTGAGCAATCGCTACATTAATGCCAATTACTTGACTATTAATATCCAGCAGTGGTCCGCCGGAATTTCCCGGATTAATAGCAGCGTCTGTTTGAATTATATTATTTAGTTTTTCCGCTTGTCCTCTGCCATCTCCAGCAGTTAGACTTCGTTTAAGACCAGAAATTATACCTCGACTAACAGTATTAGAAAACTCACCCAAGGAATTTCCAATTGCAACCACTGTTTGCCCAATCTGAATTGAATCAGAATTACCCAATTCTAGGATCGGAAAATCTTTTCCTTCAATTTTTATAATTGCAATGTCATTATTTAGGTCTACGGCTAAAACCTTGGCTGGATATTCTTTGTCGTCATCAGTGACTACAGTATAATCTGCTGAGGAATCATCCACTACATGACGGTTAGTGACAATCATCCCATCTTTTGTTATTAAAAATCCAGTCCCACCCCCAATAGTTTGTTTTTTTGTTCCTTCTGAATCATCAGCTGTTCCTCCGCTTTGCGGACCAAAATAAAACTCAAAAGGTGTTCCAAAGAAATTTGGCAAATTGCCAAAATTTTGAATTTTTGGCACGTCTTTTGAAATCACAATGCTCACCACTGCTGGCGCAGAATTTTTCACCACCTCAATCACGGCTGAATCTTCCTGAATTATTTTTTGCTTAATTACATTACTTTCCTCTTGTTGAAAATTTTTATTAAAGACTGAAAGGATTTTGCTACTTTCTTTTGAAGCTATAAATCCAAAAATAGCCCCTGTACCGGCTGAGACAAAAATAATTATAACAATCAAAACTAAAACAAGAAATGTTCTAGTGTGATTAGTTTTTTTTGTATCTTTTGTATTGTCTGTATTTTCCATATTTTTATTTTTTTCACTCCAAATATTCCACTGGAACATTGGGAGCGGTTTTAATAGTTAGCTATTTTATTAAGAACACAAAAAATAATACAGTTTTAGGAAAAATTTATTCCATTGAAATTGCGCTCACTGGACAACTGTCAATTACTTCTTGGCAATTGCAATCACCGCAATCCTCGGCAATTACCTTAGATTTCCCATCTTCTAGTTTGAACACGTTCGGACAAAGAGATTCGCAGGTTCCACAACCGATGCAAAGATCTTCGTTTACTTTTGCTTTTGGCATAAAATATTTACAGAATTACACGGAAATTTACAGAATGACACGGAAAAATTCTGTGTCGTTCTGTCTTATTCTGCGTTACTCTGTGTTATTAAAATATTATCGACGGATCATTAATGGGATTTTCTAGTAAATCATTCTC
Source organism: Parcubacteria group bacterium (assembly GCA_041662285.1). Lineage (GTDB taxonomy): Bacteria > Patescibacteriota > Minisyncoccia > Moranbacterales > UBA2206 > UBA2206. The sequence continues at coordinate 6,122 of JBAZSS010000029.1, read as the reverse complement.
ATACTCTCGCAAGGATTTATCACGGAATTCCACTTCTCCAGTTTCATTGTTCCAAATAAATTTTCTAATCGGGATGAAAATCCGATAATCCTTTTTGGTTTCCGAAAGCCATTGAGCGAAAGTTTTAGTTGGAACGAATATCTGACTTATTTTCATCATATCCTGCCCATCTTGATTTTTTTTATCTTCAACTAGAATTATATGAAATCCAATAGCGCTTTCAATTATATCGCTCTGTTTGTTTTTTTCTAGGTTGAAAATAACACTCGCTACCTCAGGCAACATTTGATTGGCGCTAAACCAGCCTAATGCTCCACCATTCTTTGCACTTTCTCCTTGGGAATATTTTTTCGCTGCGTCGGAAAAACTCATCCCGCCAGAAATATCATTCTTGGCTTGATTGATTTTTTTTCTAGCTTCCTCTAATGATGCATCACTTTTTCTCATATCAGCAAAAACTTTTTCTTGATACAAATCTGGTTTTACTATATTTTTCTTGAAATCATTAACGTTCCAGCCATAGAGTTTTTCTAAATTATTTTTCAGATAATCACCCGTGCCATATTCCTTCATTTTTCTGTCCACTTCCTGATCAATTAAATCCTGAGAAATAATAATGCTTTTCTTTTTCGCTTCTTTTTCTATAATAGCATCGTCAATTAGTTTGTTGAGAATATTCTTTTCTTTTATGAGTAATCTTTTTTTACCATCCTCTGTTCCAAAATCAACACGCATGCCAATTTGAGAAAAATCCTGACCCTCATAAAACTTTTTCGCTCCAGCCAGCTGATTTTGTAGTCTTTCGGTAGTGATAAAAACAGAATTTGATATAACTGATGGGTATGGGATGATCGAAGCGGTCGCACGAACAATTCGATTTTCAGTTTCTGGGAAAAAATACAAGAAAGCACCAGTAGAAACAATATAGGCTATTAGTAGAATAAGAAAAGCCTTAATAATTGTTTGAATCTTTATCCTTTTTTCTTCTTTTTTTTGCTTGCTCATTTTTTATTTATTAATAAAATAATTCCACCATTTCAAAAGGTTAGAATTTTTTTCTGTGGGATGGGTGTTTTGAATGTCATTTTTTGTTTCCAGCTCTTGTGTTTTTTGAGTAGGAATATCCAGATCTTGCGTGATAATCACAACATTTTCATTAGGATCTTGAAGATCGAGTTTGTCCTTGGCTTGAATTTTTTGATAATCCTGACTGCCAAGATAGGCTATCCGCTCTTCCAAGCTCATATTTTCTTGTTTTATTTTTTCCGCTTGTTCTTTCAGTGCTTCTATTTCGCTCTCCACTACCTTTTTTTTGGAAAATTCTCGATACACTGAATAACTCAAAAAACCAAAAGCAACAATAGCGAGAAAAATAATGGGTCCGATTTTCCAAGAACCAATTAACTTTTTATTTTTCATTAAATTATTTTTTGTTTAATTTAATATGTCAAAGCTGGCGCAATTGTGAAAGCCACCATCGCCAAAACTGCGATAATTGAAATTATCAGCCAAATTCTTTGTATCCATTTTCGACTTCGTTTTGTTCTCATATTTTTATTATATCAGAAAAGTTAAAATTCGACAAAGCTATTTTTTCAATACTGACAAAAAAGCTTCTGGCGGGATAGAAACCCGTCCGATGTTTTTCATTTTCTTCTTGCCTTTTTTCTGTTTTTCCAAAAGTTTTCTTTTTCTGGTGATATCCCCGCCATAAAGTCCGCTGATCACATCTTTTCGAAAAGCCTTGATAGTTTCGCGCGCGATGATTTTTCCGCCAATAGAGGCCTGAATAGCCACTTGAAAATTTTGTCGAGGAATAACATCTTTTAGTTTTGTCACTACTCTTTTTCCTTTTGAATTAGCCTTTTCTCTCGGCACAATACGTGAAAAAGCTTCGATTTTTTCTTCGCTACCAATATGTCCATTTTCACTAAATCATATGAGCGATAATCTTTGACTTCATAGTTCATCGAAGCATAGCCCGAAGAAGCACTTTTCAAATCATCGTGCAAATTTGTCACCACGTCTGTGAGTGGACAATCAAATTTAATCACCATTCTTTCGCTATCCAAATATTCAGTGTCTTGATACTGCGCTCGAGTATTGTTCATCACTTCCATAATCGGACCTAGATAATTAGAAGGAGAAACAATTTCCAAACTCACATAGGGTTCAAAGACCTCTTCTATTTCAGAAGGATCAGGAAATTCTGTCGGTGAATAGACCTTGATTCGTCCTTTGCCATTTCTTAGTGTAATTTCATAAACAACACTTGGAGTAGTGACAGTTGGATTAATTTGAAATTCTCTTTGCAAGCGAGATTGGATAATTTCTAAATGCAATAGTCCTAAAAATCCGCAACGAAAACCACGCCCTAGAGCTAAGTTAGATTCTGGTTCAAAAACAAACGAGGCATCATTGAGTTTGAGTTTGTCAAGCGAATCACGCATCAAATTATAATCATCACCTTCCACTGGATAGAAGCTGGCATAAACCATCGGCACCACCTCCTTATACCCTGGGAGTGGTTCAACATTTGAAATTTGACCCTTAACTTTTAGCATTGTAATTGTGTCGCCCACTTTGCATTCCCCCACACTCTTGAGTCCTGTTGCGATGTAGCCAATTTCACCTACGGAAAGTTTTTCTGCTTTCACTAGTTCTGGTTTGAAATAGCCCACTTCAATCACATCACTTTTTTTGTCATTTATCATCATAATGATTTCTTCCTCAGCCCGAATTTCGCCGTCAAAAACCCGCACATGCGCCAACACACCCTTATAGGTATCATATTTTGAATCAAAAATAAGTGCCCGCAAAGTTTTTTGGGAATCTCCAATAGGCGCCGGAATTTTTTGCGCAATTATTTCCAAGAGATTGGCAACACCCTGGCCAGTTTTGCCAGAAACTTCCAAAATTTCCTCTTCTTTGCATCCTAAAATATGCACAATTTCTTTTTTGGCTTTTTCTACATTAGCATTTGGCAAATCAATTTTGTTGACCACGGGAATAATTTCCAAGTTATGATCAATGGCTTGATAGAGATTAGCAAGTGTTTGCGCCTGCACTCCCTTGGTGGCGTCCACCAAAAGCACCGCGCCTTCTACCGCTGCGAGTGACCGAGAAACTTCATACCCAAAATCCACATGCCCTGGTGTGTCAATCAAGTTGAAAATATATTCCTTGTAATTCATGCGCACGGGTTGCATCTTGATGGTAATCCCCCGTTCTCGTTCCAAATCCATCTGATCCAGAAGTTGTTCTTTCATCTTGCGTTTTTCCACTGTTCCTGTCATTTCCAACATCCGATCAGACAAAGTCGATTTGCCGTGGTCGATGTGCGCGATTATACAGAAATTTCGAATATTGTTCATATTTTTTATTCTAACGGACTTTTAATTTTTCTTATCATTGGGTTAGTCACTTTAGTATAAATTTGTGTTGTTCTAATGTTAGCATGCCCCAAGAGCTCTTGTACATAGCGAACATCAGTGCCATTTTCAAGAAGATGCGTCGCAAAACTATGACGAAGTGAATGAAAAGTGGCTTCTTTTTTTATCCCCGCTTTTTTCATAGCATTTTCAAAAACTTTTTGCGCTGTCCTCTCAGTTAATCGACCTCCACGTTCACTAGCAAAAAGATAATCATTAGAATTTTTGTTGGCAATTAATTTTTCCACATCCGCCACAAGCTTTTCCGGAAAAACCGTAATACGATCTTTGTTGCCTTTAGCTCCTTTGATATGAATGATAAGTTCCGCTAAATTTATATCCTTGATTTTCAAATTAATAATCTCACTTACGCGCAGTCCCCCAGAATATGCTAAAGCTACCATTAGCTTGTGTTTTTCATTGGAAATTTCCGATAATATTTTTTGGATTTCATCTCGAGACAAAACGATTGGCAATTTACTTGGAGTCTTGGCAAAATGAATGTCAATTTTTCCTCTAAATTTCAAAACATTCCAACAAAAAAAGTTTATTGCTTGCAAATTTTGATTGGTAGTTTGCGATGATTTCCCCTCATCAATTTTCGACAATATATATTGCTTGATAAAATCAATATCAACGGTTCCAAAATTATCTTTCTTAGCTTTTAGATAATTTTCAACACAAGCCGAATATGCTTTCACAGTTTTTGGACTATATTTTCTCAACCTCAATTCGTCTTCTAGCTTTTTCAAATAGACATCCATTGATTTTTTTGCTATAATAAAATTGTAATAAAATTATACACAATATTCGCAAATCTAGCAATATTGCGTACGCTATACGAAAACACTTCGTATATAAACGAGTTAGGCGAAATAAATTTTGGAATTTTTAAAGATAATAAAATTTTTATTTTTTTTCAAAACTATGGAAAAACCAAAAACAACAGTCATTAAGCAACCGACTGACCCGCATAAGGAGCGTCTAGGGCAGGTATTACAAAATCAAGAATTGAGCAAAGAAGAAATGGCCGCACAGGCCGCTCGAATTTTGCTTGAAAAAGGAGATGCTATAAAGGAAGCTGTTGAAGCTGAGAAGTCTCAGTTTGAATCAGAGGCCAATGAGGCAAAGAATCTGATTGAAACACTAAGGAAACAAATCGAAGATGAGGCTGAGCAGGCGATTGCCGAAATTCATAAGCAGTCTAGCGAAAGACAAGCAAAATTAGAAGCCAAAAGAGGAGTTTTGGATCAACGAAGCCGAGAATTGAATGAGTCGCAGGGATTATTGGAAAAATGGAAAAATGCAAACGCCTTACATGATCGCTGGAAAAACGGGACGGTTGCTCAATGGCTGATCGCCCACTATCTGATCAGCAAATGGCGAGATAATTACAAGGAAAAGTATACTGCAAAGAAAAAAGGGTATGATGAAAAGTGGGGAAAAGAATAAAAATTTTATTTTAAGGTAGAAATTCCAAAATTTACATCGCCTAACAGCTTGTATCAGGTTCCAGAAATTTGCTCAAATATATTTTCAATGAGTACAAATTTCTTCCACCCAAATTTTTGCCTCTTTAGTTATTTTAATATAATATTAAGGAAACGAGGCAAAAACTTCTGATACAAGCAAACGTTAGGCGAAATTCAGATATTTTTTTATTATTTTATTCTAATTATATGGATCAAAATATTTCCCAGTTCATTTTTTCAACATTTCAGGAAGCATTTGAATATATGCGCCCAAGTCTTGCTAACTATCAAGAATTTTCAAAAGCTTTATCAAAACAAATCAAGGTTAAGGAAAATGACAACATCCAATATAGTTTTGATATTGAGTTAGATCGGATAATCAAAAATAAAATCGAAGAATTTGGTATTTCTGGA
>JBAZSS010000029.1:0-795 GCA_041662285.1 Parcubacteria group bacterium | reverse complement strand
AAAGATATTCTCGGAGGAAAGCGGATTCTTTGATTTCGGCGAAAATATTTATAGGGTGGTTTATGACCCATTTTGCAATAGCTCCCTGGCAACTCGCACTTTTCAAGAAGCTGCAGTCGGCATTTCCATTTTTAGATATGATTATGAATTCATTACTTCTGCAATTATGGATTTTCAAACTGGCATCGTAGGAATAGTTGAGGATGGAAAAACTAATTTTTACCAAATTCAATCAAAAGAAAAGCTTATTTTTGATTATCCTAAAAATGAAGCTCTTGAAAATTCTTGGGCTGTAGTTACGCTGGAAAATCGAGAAGAAAGAAAGGATTTGGAAAAAGTTTCTGAAATGTTGAAAAAAACCAAAAGGATTATTATTAGTAGCGGGCATATATATTGGTTGAAGTTGGCAACTGGAGCAATAGATGCCTATCTTGATCCTTTTGGTGGAGAAAGACTGTATGAAATGTTTGCTTGCGCTGTGGCTCAAAAAAATGGTTGCATAGTTTCTGATTTAACTGGGAAATATTTTGATCCAATCGAAAATCTGAAAATATTTGAAAGTAATCAAGATTATATTTACTATCCAGTTGCTGCAACAAATAAGGTGTTGCACAATGAAATTTTAAAAGGTATAAAATAATAAAAAAATATCTGAACATCGCCTAACACAGCATATCTTGTTCCGCTACGCTACACCCAAATTGCTACGCAACTTCAGATGATGCCGATACGTTGTGCGAAATAAATTTTTTATCTTGGTGGTAATTTCAAGGTTGGCGCATTGAACAAGGACAG
>JBAZSS010000028.1:0-14657 GCA_041662285.1 Parcubacteria group bacterium | reverse complement strand
TATTTTCCTCTGTTGTGGCGCTGGTTCCCTCATCCGCCCTTCGGGCACCTTCTCCCAAAGGGAGAAGGGGATTTTCAATGGTTTTTGTGTTGTTCTGTTTTAATTCTGTGTTATTCTGTGCCCCTACCCAATTCCAGCCGTCGTCATTTTTTTCATAAATTTCATCCTCTGCAATCTTGTCTTTCTTTCGGTCATATTTTATTTTTTGCACAACCTTACCAGAAGGATCGCGCAGTTCAATTTTGGTTTTTTCATTGCCTAGGGTGAAAGCACAATTTTTTTTGGTGAGCTTTTTGGTTTTGCCTTTTTTGATTTTGAAATCTTCCCGAATCGGATGGTTGATTAATTTGTCTTTTCCGGTGGCAATTGACCATCCCTTGAGATTGATTTTATCTTTTGATTGATTTTTAATTTCGATCCACTCATTCTTCGTGTCACTGCCTTTGGGATTGGGTGAAAAACTAACTATGCGAATTTTTGGTGCGTCATATTTTTCCACTTTAACAGTGAAATCATAGCTTTTATCCTCGCCGTCGCCGGTAATTTTGAGATTGCCAGAAAATTTGCCGGTTTTTTCATATTTATGTTTGGTAGATTTCAGATAACTCTTATGCCCATCACCAAAATTCCAAGTGAATTTTTTGGCATCACTATCAGCCTTAACATTAAAATAGGCGTAAGTATTTTTATAGATTTTTTTTGGCAAAATTAATTTTCCAGACAAAATTTTGTCGAAAAAATTTTCTCCTCCGGGAGTGGGGGAAGATGTCCAGCGCCAGGAAGAGCCGTCAAAAGAAAAAGAGTGGGTGCTTTTGCCATCGGAATATTTTTGACTGGCAATTAAGTTTTCTTTTTTGTCATAAAGAAAAACCGTGTCACCTTTGGAATCATTGTTAAATGAAAACGAACCATAAAAAACAATAAAGTTTCCAATTTTTTCTTTTTTAGAAATTTTTCCCTTGGCGCCCTTAGAATCTTTGATTGTATAATCGGAAAAATCAATTTCTTCTCCGGTCGAATTTATTATTTCAACAAATTCTTCCTCGCCGGCTTTGGTGTCCGGCGCGGGATAGATTTCACTAATCATAATCCCCGAATAATTACTATCTTCTGACGGATCGTCTGGCAGTATAATTTCATTAAAAATATTTTTCAATCCTGGGGTTAAAATAGAAGTCCAATACCATTTTTCATCATTACTATTAAAGCTATAAGAGGAATTCTCTTCTTGCTTTTTAGGGTCTAAATATTCTATACTATCAACTTTGTCTTGAGAATTAAATAATTCTACAGTACTTTTTTCATTGTAGAGTGTGATTGTGTCATAAAAAGCTTTATATTCTTTGGTTTTAATTTCTCCAGATAACATAAAAGTTTTTGTTTTTCCCTTAAAATACCAATCAGATAAATCGATTGTTTCGCTCGTGGGGTTATATATTTCTACAAATTCATTTTTCTTTTCAGAAGAACCTGTGGGATCTGGCAAAAGCTCAGTTATTATTAGATGTTTTTCATCCGCTTTACAAATTATTTTAAAACTAAAAAAACTTGCCAAAGGCAAAATAAAAAGAAAAACAAAAATTTTAATTTTGTTTTTTGCTTGCATTCAAACAAAGCAAGCGGACTGTCCGCTAAGATTAGCGGACAGTCCGCTTTGGAGGCTATTAAGTATTTTCGTGATGAATTTTTTCTCGAAGCATTTCACCAAACTCATTTTCTTCCTTGTTCTCCAATTCATTTTGCAGTTTCATAATCATATCTTTGATTTTGTATGGATCGGGAACATTTCGAAAGATGAAGCGTTCTCTTTCGCCGGCGGTTTGAATAAGGAGATGACCATAATTGAGAAAGGTTGGGATAACGCCACGAACATCTGTGGTGACATCTTGAATTTTTTCCAATTCCAACTCGCTCACGACGCGGGTGAAAAGCCCTTTTTGTTCAATGTTAATGATTCTTTCGCTAGTGACTATCCAAACATCAAAATAGTAGTCAATCCAAATGGCGAAAAACAGAAGCCAGAGAAAAGTGAAGAAAAGACTGCGCATAAAGGCAGTGAGATTAAGCAGAAGTTGTTCGCTAAATTCATCAAAGAAAAAAGCAGTGAGGAAATAACTGCCAAAAAGAAAAAGTATCATAAAGAAAATTACGAAAAAGTGGGTGAGTATATTGAACCAGTGGCGGTGGATTACCATAAGAATTTCCTCGCCGTTTTTTTGTCCTTCGAAATGATAGTGGGTGAAGGTTGGTTGCATAAAATTAATATTGAAAAATTAGTTTTAAAATTAGCGCGTTCCAATCAACCGAAAAAAATAACATAAGATTGGAAATAAAAAGCAAAACGGAAACTACCGCAAAAATTGGAAGCATTATTTTGTTAGTCTTGGCATTTATGGAATAGCGGGAAAGATGATAGATGATAAAAAAGAATAGAAAAAGATAGGTGATAAGGATGATGGCATAAAGGGCGAGAACGATGTAAAACATAATTTTAAATTTATTTTGTTTAGGACTTACGCATTTTCCTTCAAATCTATTGTTCGCTGAAATTACAAAAAAATAAACTAAGATTACAGATAGTGATTACGGATTATAATCCTGCCATTGTCATGGCTACATAAATAGATTTTCAGAAAGACGCATAAATCCTAGTATGTTTTATTTTAAAATAATTTTTTTTCTCCGTTATATTTTATTCCTAGGTGATTGTAAGCGCTTTCGGTGGCAATGCGGCCTCGCGGAGTTCTCGCTAAAAATCCAATTTGAATTAGGTATGGTTCATAAACATCTTCAATGGTTTTGATTTCTTCCGAAGTAGCGGCGGCGACTGTGCCTAGCCCCACTGGGCCACCATTGAATTTTTCGATGATGACTCGCAAAATATGTTTGTCGGCCGGTTCAAGTCCAAGCGGATCAACATCAATCATTTCTAGCGCTTCGATCGCGACTGCTGAATTTATAATATCATGATTTTTTATTTGAGAAAAATCACGTACGCGTTTCAAAAGACGGTTCGCCACGCGAGGCGTGCAACGAGCACACTCGGAAATTTTTGAAAGACCGGTTTCGTCAGCCGTTACGCCCAAAATTTTGGCACTGCGCTCAAGAATTTTTTTGATTTCCGGATTGGTATAAAATTCCAAACGATGAATGGCGCCAAAACGATTGCGAAGAGGATTAGAAATTGAGCCAAGTTTTGTTGTTGCGCCAATCAAAGTGAATTTTGGCAGATCAAGTTGGATAGTTCGGGCGGACGGACCTTTGCCTATTATGATGTCTAATTTATAATCTTCCATCGCCGGATAGAGAATTTCTTCGATGGATTTGTTGAGCCTGTGAATTTCGTCGATGAACAGAATGTCTCCATCAGAAAGATTGGTGAGAATGGAGCCAAAATCACCCACGCGCTCAATGGCGGGGCCGGAAGTGGTTTTGATGTTGACCCCCATTTCTTTGGCAATGATATTAGCCAGGGTTGTTTTGCCAAGTCCGGCTGGACCATAGAGCAAAACATGCTCAATAGACTCCTTTCTGTGTTTGGCGGCTTGAATCAAGATGTCCAAATTTTTCTTAACTTTAACTTGCCCCACATAATCATTGAAGTTTTGCGGGCGAAGGGTGACATCAAAAGTCAGGTCTTCAGGTTGTTCGTTGGAGGTTGTTATCATTGAATGCTAATGGTCGCGAATGGTTAAACGAATTATTCGAATTTATTTATTTTTAAATTCGCGACTATTAGTATTTTAGCACTACTTGACATAATTTCCAAGCTATGCTATATTTCCCAGTCATCTTGAAACTTAGGTTTCTTGGTGGCTAGCAGTAAATTGCAGGCAATTGGTGACTTCTATCTTTTGTCATCAATATAGAAACATTTTTCAAGATATGGGTAGGGTGGTTCACGCTGCGCTATTCCTCGATGTTGTTTCTTTTTCTGAGCTCTTAGTTCGGATTCTTGCCTGCAGATTAGTGTAAATGTCTGAACCACTGATTATCACGTGAACGCACGTGATTTCACGTGAAATAAAATAACAGTTTTTTAAAAGGGGGTGGGATATTATGAAACACGCTATGAAGCGCGCTAATGCTATTGCTCTTATAAATACAAAGGATAAAAGAGATAAAGGAGGAATAGACGAAATATCAGTTGAAATTTTAACAGACGATTTAAAAATAAGCAGTCTTATACATCGTCTTGAAAAAGCAATTGATAGAAATTGGAAAATTACAGCTCATGCAAAACGCTTAGAAAGAAATGGTACAATAGGAAATATTATTATTTTTAGCTTAGAAAGTCCTGATGCTGATAAGGAAAGATTATAATTATTTTTCAAAATAAAACCAGACGTGGAGGGGTCTGGTGGGGAAAAGAAAAAGGGTTAGCTGATCATTGTTACGGCTAATCCTTTTTTTAATGGAAAAATTTTTATCTTACCCCTTCTCCCTTTGGGAGAAGGTGCCCGTAGGGCGGATGAGGGAGAGGCTAAATTAAATTCTAAATACTAGCTTAGTTTGTTCCCTCTCCTGTCGCGAGTACGCGACATCCTCTCCCTTAGGGAGAGGAGGGTACAGAAAATTATAAATCAGTCACCCTCTCCACTTCCTCTAGTGATGTTTCGCCTTCCAAAACCCTCAGCACTCCATCTTGCGTCATAGTGAGCATGCCGAGTTCGACGGCTTTTTCTTCGAGTTCGGCGGTGATGGCGCCACGGGTGACGAGGTCTTGAATTTCACGAGTTAGTTGGAAAACTTCACTGACCGTCATCCGACCCTTATATCCCAAACCATTGCATTTCTCACAGCCCTTGGGATGATATATTTCCAAAACTTTTGGAATATCCACTCCGGCTTTTGGACTGATAGTGGTCAAAACCTTTTCAATCATTTCTTTTTCTTTTTCATTCGGTTGGACTTTTTCTTTGCAATCACAAAGGCGACGCACGAGGCGTTGCGCCATAAAGGCGTTGACGGCAGTGGCAATGTCGGAAGGGGAAACTCCCATATTGATCATTCGAGCTACGGCGCCGGCGGCATTGTTGGTGTGAATGGTGGAAAGCACAAGATGTCCCGTAAGCGAAGCTTGCACAGCTACTTGGGCAGTTTCGTCATCTCGAATTTCACCAATCATCATAATGTCGGGATTTTGACGAAGCAGAGCGCGAAGAGCGGTGGCGAAAGTATAACCTTCTTTATCATTGACTGGAGTTTGCAAAATTCCTGGCAGTTGATATTCAATCGGATCTTCCACGGTGATTATTTTTACTTCTGGTTTGTTGAGCATACTTAGGATGCTATAGAGGGTGGTAGTTTTTCCTGAACCAGTTGGACCAGTGTTCAAAATCACACCATTGGGTTTTTTGACCTCGTTCATTATTTTTTCCAAATTTTCTTTTCTGATTCCAAGCTTAGTGAGATCCAATTCCATTGATGAACCGCGGAGGAGTCGCATCACGATTGTTTCGCCATAACCACCAAGGATAATTGAAACACGCACATCGATATTTTTTTCATCTATAACTATATCGTCATCAAATTTTATACTAAAGCGACTATCAATTACTCCTTGGCGCACTTCTGTTTTTACGCCAGAAAGAATTTTGATTTCGCCCAAAAGTGCCGGATATTCATTGAGTGGTAGAGTAGCAACATTTTGCAAAATTCCATCAATTCGAAAACGAATTTTGACATCATCTTTTTCCGGTTCAATATGGATGTCGCCAACATTCAAGATGGTAGCGGCCGAAAAAACAATTTTGTTGATATCGGTGGTTTTTGCGATGCGCAAAATTTCTTCTAGTTTTTTGAAATCTACTACATTTTCTTTGGCCAAAGTATATTGATTATTTTCAATGAGAATTTTTTTGCCAAGTGTTTGGGACATCAATTTTTCATAGATACTTTCTAAAAATTCTCCTTGTCCTGTGGCGCTTTCCACCTCATCAATTGAAGTGATACCGGCAATGGCTTTCAAAATACCATCTTGAAGCATAGTGATCATACCAGACTCCAAAGCGGCCATAGCCAGTTCTGTTTCGCCGGCCATTTCTAAAATTAATTTTTCAATATCTTCATTGATGGTGAGTACTTCAAAAATTCCCATCCGTCCCTTATATCCCAAGCCACTGCATTTTGGACAGCCTTTGGGGCGGTAGAGTTTTTCAATATTTTTAGGAATTTCTACTTTGGCTTTAGGAGAAATGATAGAGAGAATTTTTTTGATGGATTCGATAGATTCTCGAGCTGGAACATAGGCTTCTTTGCAATCACAAAGTTTTCGCACCAAGCGCTGGCCAATGATCGCATTTATAGCAGGAGACATTAGCGTTGGCTTCACTCCAAGCTCGATAAATCGTGGAATAGTTCCCACGGCATTATTGGTATGAAGTGAGGACAGGACTAAATGACCCGTGAGGGCAGAATTAACTGCAATGTCAGCCGTTTCGTCATCACGAATTTCACCCACCAAAATCACATCCGGATCTTGACGAACAATAGCACGAAGGCCTTCCGAAAAAGTGTAGCCACGTTTTTTTTCTATTTGGGTTTGAGAAATTCCTGAAAGCTCATATTCAATTGGATCTTCAATAGTAATGATTTTTTTGTCGGGGGTGTTAAGTTTATTGATGATGGAATATAGGGTGGTGGTTTTTCCGGAGCCGGTTGGGCCGGTGTTGAGAATCATGCCATTGGGTGCTTGCATTTGCTTTTGAATATTTTCATAGGCCAATCCTTGCAAGCCTAAATTTTCCACACTCACTTTGATTGAATCTGGGTCCAAAATTCGCATTACAATTGATTCTCCAAAACTTCCTGGAATAACACTCACACGAAGACTAATTTTTTTTTCAGCTAAGTTTATTTCAAAAGTTCCATCTTGCGCAATATCGCGCAGATTGAGTTTCATTCCCGACATTAATTTTATACGAGAAAGAATTGTATGAAAAACATTAAGTGGCAAAAATGCTACATCCTGAAGATTGCCGTCAATTCGGTAGCGCAAACGAATTTCTTTTTCCTGTGGTTCGATATGGACGTCACTAGCGCCAAGCTTATAGCCACCAGCCAGCATAATATTCAAAACTTGAGTGGTAGGAAGTTCTCTGATTCTTTGTTTTAGGGTAATCAAATCTTTCATTTCTTCCTCAAATTTGGCTAAGTCATCTCCGCTAAGATTCAGGCTCATTTGATCAAGGATATCCACAAAAACAATTTGCTTATATTTTTCCCAAACACGATTAATATTTGAGACAGAAACTACAAAAAGTTTTATCTGCCAACCCTTATCATTTTTTAGGGTTTCTATGAAATCAAGAGTTTCTTGATTACTTGGATCACAAGAGACGATAGTGACAACTTTTCCACTTCTGTGAATGATGGCAATGCCGAATTTTCGGGCTTCTTCTTCAGTTAGAAGGCGGATATCATCTTTTGAAATTGGAATTAGATTAGTGTCAACATAGGGTAGGTTGAGTTCACTAGCTAGCGTGCTAGCCATTTCTTCTTCTTCTTTTTTTCTAAAGGTGGAAAGAATTTTGGCGGTTTTGTTAGGCTGTTGAATTTCATCTGGATTTAAAGTAGAAACTTTTGGTTTGAGAATTTTTATCATATTCCTACGAATTACGAATTAGTACCTGCCTCGCCGGCAGGCGGGCGAATGTACGAATAAGTAAATTTTTTAAAATAGTTTTGTTTGATAGTATTTTAGCATAAATATGACAAATAAAAAACTGCCCTAAATAATGAGCAGTGATAAATTTTATAAAAGCCAGAAATTATTTTGTCAGTAGGATTTTTATCTTTTCGGCAATGAGCTGGCCAATCTCTAAAATATCAGAAGTTTTAAAGTTAATTTCCAGAATTCCTCGCTGGAAATCTTGAGGAAATTCGTCCGTTACTTTTTTGGCTGTTTCTGGATTGGAAAATTTGAGGAGAGCAACAGAACTTTGGGGGGTGTCGTTATAAACAGCCATAAAGATTTGTCCTTCACTATAATTTTCTTCTAATTTAGAAAGAATTAGGGGTAGATCTTCGGTTTTCGAACGACTTTGCACAAAATCTTCGACATTTAAAGCTGACCAAACTAGTTTGCTTTGAGTGTCCCAGTTTATTTTAGCCATTGCTCGTCCCCACAATTTCAAAATATGCAGGGGTTGCGTTTTATACATCCAACGGATAATTTCTTGCTGATCAGCGCCTTTGTTCATAAGATTGGCCGAAGCCAAAAGTGCTTTCGGAGTAGTGTTTTTTTTCTGAAAACTGTCCGTGGCTCCGATTAGACCAGCGAGAAGACAAGTGGCAATTTTTTTGTCGACTAAGTCAGGAAATGTTTCTTCAAAAGTTCGAGCTAAAATTTCACAGGAAGAAGAAGCTGTGATATCAGTGAGATTAATTTGTCCAAAGTTATCATTGTCGCTTTTGTAGTCGATATTTACTATTGGCACTTCAAAAAACAAATCAGTGTTTTCCAAATAAAGCTTGCCTAATTTTTCCAAATCAGAACAATCGATTACTATCACTAGATCATATTTGAATTTAGCTAAAATAAAAGAAAAATCTTTTGGGTTGACAGAGCCTTTTTCTGGAGTGACTAGGATATTGAAAACATCGTCTTTTTCTTCGTGTCTAACTTTTATTATCTTGTTTTCTGCTGTATTAAAAGAAAGAACGAAATCACGCGCTCCAGAAATTTCTGAGAGGATATTCTCGGGGCGAGGGAGAAAACTGAATTTTTCTGACAAATGATTGGAAAAAGCAATAGCTGGCAGAATGCTCAATTTTTCCAAGAAATAATAAAGCGCCCAAGCTGAGCCCACGGCATCAGCCGAAGGATTTTCTGGGATAAGAATCAGAACCTCTTTTGAAGTTTCCAGGAATTTTCTGAATTGTTCTTGGGGCGGAAGTGACATAGAAAATATATTTTAAGCTAGT
Source organism: Parcubacteria group bacterium (assembly GCA_041662285.1). Taxonomy (GTDB): domain Bacteria; phylum Patescibacteriota; class Minisyncoccia; order Moranbacterales; family UBA2206; genus UBA2206. The sequence continues at coordinate 5,729 of JBAZSS010000028.1, read as the reverse complement.
TAAATAAGGTAGCATCTGGGAAATATATTGTCAATGTTTCCATTTATAGGTAAGATTAAGTTATGGAAAAAACTTTTATCACAACTAATTCCAAACAAACACAAAAACTAGGCGAGCTTTTGGCGCGAGAATTGAAAGGTGGGGAAGTTATTTGCCTTGATGGCGAACTAGGAGCGGGGAAAACCACTTTCACTCAAGGGCTTTTGAAAGGTTTGAAAATTAAGGGACCATATACTAGTCCGACTTTTCTTATTATGAAAGAATATTATCAGCGTAAAGGTTCGACCTTTAAAATTCCTAAGGTCGAACCTTTGGATATTGGAAAGATTTATCACTTTGATGCGTATCGAGTGGAGGCGCAGGACATTTTGAATTTAGGCTTCGAAGAAATCTTGTCGAACAAGAAAAATATTATTATAATAGAATGGGCAAGTAGGATAGAAAAAATTATTCTCAAAAATAGTTTGCAAATAAATTTTGAGTGGTTAGACCCGCCTTGCGTCGATGAGCGAACATCTTCGCAAGTCGAGGCAGGTGAAAATAAAAGGAAAATAATTTTTAAAAATAAATAAATGAAAAAAACAGCAGTATTAATAATGAGTATATTTTTAGTTGTAATCTTATCTGCTTGCTCTCAAAAAGAAGAAAAATCAAAAGACGCTATCCCAAATCCAATTAGTGATCCGGCAGGATATGTCCCAGGGATGGTGGATATAAACAAAAAAGCCCAGGAAGACATTCAAAATGCAGTGAACAGTGAAAATGAAAAATTAACTAACGCCTTAAATGAAAACAATATGAATGAACAAAAAACACAATTTTCCCTAATTAAAACAAGTCTCGGTGACATCAAAATAGAACTATCTGCCGACAGCGCGCCCGCAACTGTCAAAAATTTTTCTGACCTAGCCAAGAAAGGATTTTATGATGGCACAAAATTTCATCGTGTGATCAAAGGCTTTATGATTCAAGCTGGCGACCCACTTTCCAAAGATGATTCGCAAAAATCAATGTGGGGAACTGGTGGACCAGGATACAAATTCAAAGACGAACTTACTGGCAAAGAAAAATATCTGCAAGGAACTTTTGCAATGGCCAACTCCGGTCCAAACACTAATGGTTCTCAGTTTTTCATCGTCACCGCAAGCCCCGGCGCGCAACTACCACCAAGCTACACGGTTTTTGGTAAAGTAGTTTCCGGAATGGATGTCGCCCTAAAAATAGAAAATGTGAAAACCGCCCCTAATGATCAGCCAGTTGATGATGTGGTGGTTTATAATATGGAGTTGATGGGGAAGTAGGAGAATAACGAAAATGTGGTATAATAAGATAGTGATTTGACATTTATCATAAAATTTGATATAAATTCAAATCCTATTAGTATTAATAGTGTAATTAAGGCGTCTAAAATATATGTCGATTACAAAAAAAGCTAAAGATTATTTGTTGAGAGCAATTAGTGGCAAGGATTTTGCGCCACAAGGACTTGTTGATATAAACAGGTATTTTAGACTTTATGGACCGATCAATTTTGAATTTAAAAAAGAAGGCGATGTTATTGTTGGCATAAGCACAAATTTTAGATTTGGTTCTATTGTCACTTCAGGAAAAGATGAAAAAGAATTAGATAAAAACATTAAAGATGCTATTCTTACTTCTTTTGAAATTCCTTCTTCCTACGCGAAGGAGGCTAATGTAAAAAATATTAACGAACACAATCAAGAATATGCCCTCGCGTAGTCAACTTCCGGGAAATATCAAAAGGAAGAAATTTATAAGGGCACTGATGCGTTGTGGCTTTGAAATAGATTTGAGTGGTGGAGATGGCAGTCACTACAAAGCAACTTGGCCAGCGAATCAAAAATCAATCACCATTCAATCAGAGATAAGAAAAGATGTGCTGTATTATTTGTTGAAAGAGATTGAAAAATATAGTGGCGTCACTTGGGAAGAGATAAGAAGAAAAATGTAAGAATAAAATTACTTTTGAAATAAAAAAAACAGGCAGGGTCGAAGTTCTCGGCGCCTGCCTTTTATTAGTTTGCTTAATAAATGTTACCTCTTCGGTTTTAATTTACCATCTTACAGTAAGCGACCAGACCTTGTAATATTCGCCAGTGTCGGTAGGTTTTAATATTGACGTTTTGCTCACTGAAGCCTCGAGCCCTTCATTTTTAAACTTTTCACAGAAATGGTCGGCGAGTATTTTTCCTACATCTATTGATTCGGGCAGATTGAGATTATTAAACTCCTTCCGACCATTATCCCAATCAAACCATAGGTCTCTTTCTAAGAAAATGTGTTTAGAACACAGATTCTCCTTTGCTTGAAATTCTATGGTTCTTTTTAGTTTGAGCATTTTTTTACGGTAAATTCTCTGGATTAGTTCGTTTAATTTTTCCAAATTATCCTTTTTCTCTTTTCTCTCCGCTTCTTTCTCGGCAGCCTCTTTTTTTATCTGTGCTTCTTTTGCAATTTTATGCATTTTTTTTAAATCAGTTGCCCAGGCCATAAGTATCCCTCCTTTTTTAAAAAATTATTAAAGTGCAAATAGTTGCCATCTTTCTATGGAGCAATAGTTGACATTACTACCAATAAAGAATACAATCAATATGTGAATATGACGAAAATTATCGTCATTTGAAGAATATGGATATTCAAAAAGAATTGGAAAAACAAGGCCTAGATCCCAAAAAAGCCAAAGTATATTTGGCTGTTTTGGAATTGGGAAGAGCAACTATCATTGAACTTTCTCGAAAAACTAAACTCAAAAGGACCACTGTGTATGATATAGTGCTGATTTTAATTGGAATGGGTTATGTGACAGAAGCCAGAAAAGGAAAGCGCAGATTATTTATTGCTGAAGATCCGGAAGTGCTGTTAAATACAAACGAACAAAAATTATTAGAATTCAAAAATCTTATTCCCTTTCTCACTGAAATTCGATCAAAAGTCGTTCCTAAACCAACAATCAAATTTTATGATGGAACGCTGGGTGTGCGGACAATAATGGAGGAATTATTAAATGTCAAAAACAAAGAACAATTGTTTTGGAGTTCAATTAGCGATCTCGTTGATTTTTTTGGAAACAGGTACATGGAAAGTTGGGTAAAAAGAAGAATCAAAAGAGGCATATTGTCCAAGGTGTTATTAACAAAAAAGAGAAATGTCGCGGATATTTATATGCAATCAAATGATAAATTTCTAAGGGAAATAAGATGGTTGCCAAAAACATATCTGTTTAAGGGTGTCGTGTGTATTTTTGATAATAAGGTTTGCTATATTTCATCTAGAGAAGAAAGTTTTGGGTTCGTTATTGAAAGTAATGAATTTTCTCAAGTTATGCGTCTAATTTTTGAAAGTTCATGGGCGGTTGCTCCTTTGCAAAAATAAAAGATAGCCAAAAATATAAAAGTTATGATGTTATTTTGTTAAATATTGACTTTGTAATATACTGGAGATATGCCAAACAAACCAAAAAAACTTATTCTAATTGATGGGAATGCGATTATCCATCGGTCGTTCCATGCGCTTCCGCCACTCACGACCAAAAGCGGAGAGTTGGTGAATGCTGTTTATGGATTTGCATCCACGATGCTGAGCGTAATTTCCAAATTTCAACCGGACTATATTTTGGCAACTTTTGATTTGGCGGGTCCGACTTTTCGTCATGAGGAGTATAAGGAATATAAGGCCACTCGGACAAAAGCGCCAGATGAATTGTATGCGCAAATTGAAAGAGTAAAAGAAGTGGTGCGGGCAATGGGAATTCCGATTTATGAAAAAGCGGGGTTTGAAGCGGATGATGTAATTGGGACGATGATTAGAAAATCGGAAAATGAATATTCCGACATTGAAAATATAATTGTGACGGGGGACTTAGACACCGTGCAACTTGTGAGCGAAAAAACTCAAGTATACACAATGCGCCGAGGACTCACGGATTCAGTGATGTACGATGAGGCAAAAGTTTTTGAAAGATATGGACTCAAGCCCGATCAAATTATTGATTATAAGGGTCTTCGCGGTGATCCGTCGGATAATATTTTGGGCGTCAAAGGCATTGGAGAAAAAACTGCTTCAACGCTTTTGCAAAAATATGGGACAATTGAAGGTGTATATGAAAATCTAAGCGAAATCAAAGGAGCAATTCGCGAAAAATTAGAACGTGACAAAATGCAAGCCATTCAAAGCAAGAGTTTGGCGACAATTCGCACTAACGTTCCGGTGGAATTGAATTTAGAAGAAGCTAAAACGCACGAATTTGATCGACAAAAATTAGTGAAACTTTTTCAGGAGTTGACTTTTTACTCGCTAATAAAGCGTATACCCGATAATTCACAAGGTTCGACCTTAAAAATTCCAAGGTCGAACCTTGAAGATGTTGCAGGGATAAAAGATTTTAAGTATGAATTAATTGCGGATGATAAGGCGGAAGAGTTTTTTAAGATGTTAGGGGAACAGAAGGAAATTGCGATTGCGATTAAGACAAGCCCTCTCCCCAACCCTCTCCCGAGTACGGGCGAGGGGGTAACAATTAAAGGCGTAGCATTTTGTTGGAAAAATGGGCGAGCGGGATATATCACCTTCGGCGAAGTCAAAAGTCACCTGTCTGCCGACGAGGCAGGAAAGTCAAAAGTCAAAAGTATTTTGGAAAATGAGAATATAAATAAAATAGGTTATGATTTGAAAAATAGTATAAAAATTTTAAAAGAAAAGGATATTAATTTAAAAGGTGAAATGTATGATGTGATGCTAGGGGCTTATATGCTAAATCCGGGAGCAAAAATGGACCTTCCTAGATTGGTTTTGGAACAATTAGGCGAAGAAATAGTTTCTGAAAAAAAGAAAGGACAGCTTGGGTTGGAAATGGAAACGCAGGAAGAAATTGCCAATAAGGAATGTAAGATAGCTGACTATATTTGGAAACTCAAAGATATTTTTTCCGAAAAAATTGCCAAAATATCCGCTGAGCAAAAAAATGAAAATAATTTGGAAAATGTTTTTTCCAAAATTGAAATGCCGTTAGTCAAAATTTTGGCAGAAATGGAAACACATGGAGTGAAACTAAATACGGTTATTTTCAAAGGCATTGCGGAAAAAATAAACGCTAGGATAATAAATTTAGAAAAAAATATTTATGAGTTGGCCGGAATTGAATTTAACATTAATTCTCCCAAACAATTAGCCGAGATTCTTTTCGTGAAACTTCAGATTCCAACTGATAACATCAAAAAAGGTAAAACTGGATTTTCTACTGCTTCTGCGGAACTGCAAAAAATCAAAGGGGAATATAAAATCGCGGAAAAAGTTGAAGAATATCGTGAAATTTTCAAATTGAAAACCACCTATCTTGATGCTCTCCCCTTGCTTGTAGATGAAAATTCCCGCATTCACACCACTTTCAACCAAGCTGTGACGGCAACAGGGCGCTTGTCTTCTTCGGAGCCTAATTTGCAAAACATTCCAATTCGCACTGATCTTGGACAGCTTTTGCGCGTCGCTTTTGAAGCGGAGGCTGGGTATAAATTAGTGAGCGCCGACTATTCGCAAATTGATCTTCGCGCCGTAGCGCATGTTTCGGGGGACAAAAAAATGATTGAACTTTTTCATGCGGGACATGACATTCACACTGCCACCGCTTCTGAAATTAATAAAGTTTCACTTTCGCAAGTGACCCAGAAAATGCGAAGTTCGGCCAAAGCTTTGAATTTCGGAGTGATATATGG
>JBAZSS010000027.1:0-15560 GCA_041662285.1 Parcubacteria group bacterium | reverse complement strand
CCCCTTTGATAAATTTATAATTTGGATTACCCGCCTCGACTCGCGAAGACGATCGCTCGTCGACGCGAGGCGGGCTTTCGATGGATTTCAAATTTTCCAAATTTCCGGCATAAGTCAATGCGTCTAAATTCACAATTTTATCTTCGGGATGTTTTTCGATCCAATAGTGAATAAAATTTGAACCAATGAATCCTGCACCGCCTGTGACTAATAATTTCATAGAGTTATTTATTAAAACGGATTATCAAAATTTTTCAAATTTGGCCATTTGCTGTCGCGTTCAGAAAGAATTGGGTTTTCCAGTGGCCAATTTATTTTCAAATCGGGATCATTCCAAGCAATTCCGCCTTCGTTAGCAGGTTCATAAAAATTGTCAGCTTTATACAAGACTTCCGTATTGTCTTCCAGTGTCATGAGTCCATGAGCAAAACCTTGTGGCACAAAAAGCATTTGAAAATTTTCGGCTGATAGCTCGAAGGCCTCCCATTTTCCAAATGTTTCACTGTTACGGCGAAGATCAACGATTACATCTAAAATTTTTCCACTTACAACTCGAATGAGCTTGGCTTGTGTATATGGCGGAAGTTGAAAGTGTAGTCCGCGAAGGGTGCCTTTTTTTTCTGATTTCGAATGATTATCCTGCACAAATTCTGCGCCGATCCCCTCCTTTTCAAATTTTTTCTTAGAATAACTTTCTAAAAAAAATCCGCGGTTGTCGCCAAAAACTTGTGGCTTAATTAAATACGCGTCTTTGAGAGTGGTTTTTATAAATTCCATAGTTTTACGAAATACTAAATTAACGAAATACGAAAAAAATACTGTCATTCCCGCGTAGGCGGGAATCTAGTCATAATATTATATTAAAATATAAATCTTCCCAATTAGGATTTTCTTTTTCAATTAAATTTATTTTCCACTGCCTGTTCCATTTTTTCAAAGCTTTTTCTCTGGCTAGTGCGGAATTAATATCTTTGGTTTGTTCGTAATGTACCAATTGATGAACATTATACTTTTCAGTAAAACCTTTAACTGCTTTATTTCTGTGCTCCTGAATTCTTTTTATTAAATTTGAAGTCACACCGATATAAAGAGCCCCGTTCTTTTTATTTGTTAAAATATATACGTAATAATTTTTCATTAAATTCTTCGTGCTAAGAATGTTTTTACACTAGATTCCCGCCTGCGCGGGAATGACATATCACTTCTCCATTCTACCATACCCAAAAATTAAATAAAGCCCGGCCGGAGAGAATTCTCCGACGCGGGCTTTGGGCAGTTATGTCATGCAATAGCTTACAGAAGCTATGACAAGCATAAATCCGGCAACCCAGCTAATAACCCCAGTAAAAAAATAAATGTATTTCATTTTACCCCTCCATCTTATAATGGAATTTATTTTTCCTTTCCTAATTCCCACTCATTCTCTACTCTCACGTCATAACTTTTCCTTTCTCCATTTTTTGAAATTACGGTAATTTTTCCGGGAAGATTAGAAATTCCTGATTGTTTTTGTATTAATAGATCATAATTATTTATATTCAAATCTTTGAGGGTATAGTTAAATTCTACAGTTTTGGTTTGATTGAGTGGTACGGTAAAAAGCGTGCCAAAATATTGCTTGTTAAATTCTTTGTCAAATTTTATTTTTCCTGTGCCATTAGAATTTTCTAGCCAAGCGTCTTTTGGCGCATAAACTCGTAGATAGGTTTGATAATCTTTAGTCATCCAATCTTGGGCTTTCCCCCTATGGGTATAAGTTATTTTGAGATTCGCGGTTGGTTTTTCGCCAGACAAATCGACAACATAGTCAAAAGAGCGATCAATATAATAGTCGCTTTTATATGATGCTAGATTAGCATCAATCATCATCAGATAATCCCCTTTCCACGTTGAATTTATTTCTCCGGCCCAAAAAGAGTTCTTGGCTTGATTTTCTAAATCTTGATCTTTGAAATATAGTTGAATGTTTTTATTGTTCAAATCTTCCAAAATAATTTTAGCCAAATCAAATTTTTGCGAATTATTCAAAGTAAAAACTTTTTCCATTAGCACATCTGCTAGTTCATTCATAATGGTTTTTCGTTCGCCTTTTTCAATCCCCTGTTCGACATAACCTTTCTCCACTTGATATTCTAAATTCAGCACGGCATTCTCACTATTAAATTCTCCAAGATAATTCGGCAAAGTGACAGGTCCAGTGACTTTCAAAAATGAATTTAGCACATCAGTGTTGACTGCCACAATACCATCAAAATTTTCTTGACCTTGCCCTAGTCGATAAAAATATTCAGCCTTTTTGGCATTTTCGGAAAAATCCGGTGAAAAATTTGAATCACGCATTCCCCAAGCATTGATGCGTAAAGTTTCTCCCATTGGATATGGCGGGGCGATGATTTCCTTTATTCTCCCGTCAAAATTAGACAAATCGTGTGATTGAAATTCAATTACTTTTCCATTCTTAACTTTCAAAATTCCAAAAGCCCCGATAAATCCTCCCCCTGGGCGAAGCTCCATATTATTTTGAAAAAGAATCAGAAATGTTTTTTCCTTTTCATCTTGTTTCAAAATATAGTCAGCAAAATAAGCAATGGATTTATACTCAGTTTTTTGCGAAAGTTCAATTGGAAGAAAGTTGATTGCTTCTGAGATAATTTTCCCTGGTTGTTTTCTGGCTTCCAGAAAAAAATAAAAACCAGCCAAAAATACTATGGCCACTGACCAAAAAATGATCCAGAATTTCAAAGAATGTTGTTTTGACATAATATTATAATTTACCATTCAAAAGTCGGTTTAGTCTTTCCTTAACTTCTTCTGCAGTAGCTTCATGAATTAGTGGAGTTTTTACTTCCTCTTTTTTAGGTTCTTCCTTTTGAGGTTGTTCAAATACGGGAATATCTTCGGCAATTGGCAAATTATCCGGCGCAACAGCTTTTTTGGAAAAAATAGGAATGTATTCTTCTCCTGCTACTAATGGTTTTTTTACTTTTTTAATTTCCCCGCCTGCATCGCTATGCGAAGCATTGCGGGCAGGTGTGTCATTCTGTTTTACTTCCGTGTTTTTCTGTGTGTCCCTATATGACCAAGCGAGATTTGTTTTTATTTTTTCTTTTGGTTGACTTTGCCCAAATAAAAACAAAAAGTAATTTAATACAAAAGCCAAGACAAATCCTATTGGTAGACTTTTGAGAAGTGAATAAGAATACGAACCAGAAAAATAATCTTTAGTCACTGGCCCGTCAATTATCCTGATATCAATATCATTTTTTATATCATAATAAGCACCAATAATACTCAGAAGAGTCTTGACTGTTTGTGTGCTCAAGACTTCTGCTGTGTATGAATCGTTGTCTTTTGCGATAAATTCCAAAACAGAACTATTGCCCACTCTCCTGATTTCAACTATTTCATTCCAATAATCTTTTCGTTTATAATCAGGCAATTCTGACATTACTTCATTTTGCGCATCTTCCTCATCTTGCACTACTCTGTCATAAAAGGAGAGTGATTTTGTTAACACAGTTATATTTTCTAAGATAATATTAGCATTTTGGGCTGATTTTTCACTTTTAAAGATAACTAAAATATCAGTTTGAGATTTATAGGTGCGGTTTAGATTGATAAGCACCAAAAAAACAAACGCAGTTGCGAAAATAAAAATAATATAGAATTTTTTTAATTTAAATATTTCTAACATAAAAATTTTCTATGAACGTTTTTTGTTCAAAACTTCCTCGTAAACAGCTTCTACTTGGTCTACTATTTTATCCCAGCTAAACTGAGACCAAGCCTTTTCCATAGCTTTTTCTCCCATATTTTTCACGAGCGCCGGATTATTGATAAGGAAAATTAATTTTTCTTCTAAATCACGCGCATCGCCCGAGCGAAAAGATATACTTACCTCAGCATTAAGTGCCTGCATATTTTCTTTGATATCGCTAGAGAGAATTGCTTTGCCATATCCCATAGCTTCAAGTAGCGCAAGAGATAGCCCTTCTGATTCTGATGGTTGAACAAAACAATAACTATGTGAAAAAAGTTGATTGAGTGCTTCGTTAGTTTGGCTACCGGTAAAAATAATATTTTCTCGACCACGAGACTGATCTTTGATTTCTTTCACGTATTCATCAGTATAAAATCCATCACCGACAATCACTAATTTTTTTCCGCGTGTCAGATGCTTATCTTCTAAATTCTTGAAAGCCTCAATGATATAGTGAACGCCTTTATGTCTAATTAATCGGCCAACAGACAAAACATAACTGCCTTTTTGCAGATTCCACTTGGCCAGATATTGACTTTCTTGGGTCGGAAAAACATTCATACCATTAGGAATGACCACGGCTTGTTTTTTGAATTTAGCTAAAATATAATCACCTAAAATTTTCGAAACCGCGATTGTTTTGTCGGGAAAAACTGAGGTGACTATTTCACCAAATCTAAGGCAAGCGCGCGCAAACCAATTCCATTTTTTGTGAAAATAATCTTGACAATGGTAAGTAGCGATAATAGCAGTTTTTCTTTTAAAAATTTTTGGAATTATAGAAAGCGAACTTGGTCCAATTGCTTGATAGTGAATCACATCATAATTTTGAAACAAAGCGTGAATGGTGGCAAAAAAAGTGTGGCTAATTGCGTCCAGGTGCTTGGTTGGAATACTTGGTAGATGAATGAGTTTTATACCCCGGTAAACATTCAGATTTTTTGGCGTATAGTTATTTCGCGCATACACAAAAACCTCATGTCCTTTTTGGGCAAGTCTGGCGGCAATTTCCTCAACGTGTTTTTCTACTCCGCCGGATTTTGCCGGTATTCCTTTTTGACCTATAAAAGCAATCTTCATAATTTATTTTATATAAATAACACTGGAAATATTTCCTGAGCGATTTTCCCAAACTTCAGTTTGATTATTAGCGGTAAATGATTTATTCCAATCGGTAGTGCCAGCTCGTTGCAATCTAGCAATACCAAAAAGTCCATTTTTAACAATTTTAGTTTTAGCAATATCAATTCTACCTTCTGTTCCAAAAGAGGCTACCTCGATTCCTTCTCGGCCATTTTCTCGGATATCATTTTTTTTAGTCCAAATATTGGATTGATCTAAAACTAATTTCATTCCGCTTCCTCCGTTGTTTCGAATTGAATTTGCTTCCATCCAGGCGCTAGTTTCGCGAGCTAAATCAATACCGTCTTTTTTGTTGCCAGAAATTTCACTTTCGGTTATCGAAATTCTTCTGGCCCCAGCTCCATAAATGCCCGACCAGCCATTATCCTTGATCTTAGTTTTTGAAATTGAAACTTGATTGGATTTTTTTGTGTCGCCTCCTTCAATGCCAATTCCAGTGCCATTGTCTTTTACGATACAATTAACAATACTCGCCTCGGCATCTTTTTCTACCCAAATTCCATTTTTGCCATTTCTAATAGTGACACCATCGATTGTGGAATTATTTTTCATTGATACCGTAGCTTGCTTTTCTTTCTTCGCTTTGATTATGGTTTTTTCTCTATCTTCTCCAAAAATTTTTATTCCATTTTTAAGAGAAATATTTTCCTTGTATTCTCCTTTTGCAACATGAATTTCTGCCTTATCTTTAGCATGATCAATAGCCTCGCTGATTGACTTGTATGGATGCGAAGCGGAACCATCCCGATTATCCCCCGCCTTATGATCTACATAGAGATAACTTTTGCGACTAGAAGAAGCAAACATCGGCAAGGTTATGATTGCCAATGCAAAAAAGGCAAAAGTAGCTATTTTTAGCCCTTTATTCACTTGAACTACTTGTTTAAACTTAAACATTTTTTTATAAATTACGATTAATTATTAACAGTAGATAGTAGCACTTTAATTGAAATTTGTCAAATATTTTTTTGACTAGGTATTTTTATGGATAAAAAGTCAAAAAAATAAGGCCAAGTCACGCATTTGCGCAACTCGACCTTATTCGCCTTATTTGCGGGAAATTTATTCCCAGGAACAATTCTTTATTAATACGATAATAAACCGTTTTTGAAATCGATTTGGAAATTTTCACTGTAAGACCATCTGCCTATATCAAGCCAGACCCTTTCTCCTTCTTTGCTTACATAAGTAAAATTTCCCTCATCGCTAACAGGCATTCCTAAAATTTGACAATACACCATCCCTTTGCTAGCAGTAGAAACAATGTCGCCTGATAATGTGGCCTCATCTCCCCAGCCAGTCAAATCAGAATTCCACCAAATTTTACCACCGATAATATCTTCTGGCGTAACATTTTTTTTATCCCATACGAAACAATAAGATATATCGGTGTTCAAATCGGAATTAAAATCTATATTAGCAGTGTAAGAGATAATTGAAATTTTCGATTCCAGTGTCGAGGGTAATGGATCTGGATCTGTTTTGCATTCAGGTATGCCGTCCCCGTAAGCAATCAGACCATTAACTTTATCTATGCTTACAGGCACCGTGCTTCCGGTTGTGTCAACAGAATCAATATTAACTGAATAGATTTTATCAACAGTAGCGATTGTTATAAGGCCAGTGTCTCCGCTGGAATCTACGCCGGTTATTGTAATGGGATTCCCAGCAAAAACAACAGTGCTGGTTGGCCATGCGCATTTGCCGTTCCAACTAACTGAAACCAGATCATCCTTTGAAATAGTTTCAACGCCGTTTGCATCGACGATGCTTACGACATTGTCTTTTTCATCAATAGGAACTTGAACAACCATTGAACCAGCATGGAATTGTATTTTCCAGTTGATGGGTGTTGTTGTTGAATTTGAATCCGATCCTCCCCCACCTCCACAAGCGGTAAGGGAAATGATTGCCAACACTGCCATTGCCAATTTTTTAATGTACTTCATCGTCGTTCTCCTTTTCTTTTGGTTTTTTTGGTTAGTTTTGTTTTGTGTTTTTAACTCCGTATGATAAACTACTTTTATTATTTTGTCAAGGTTTGGATAATTTTCATAAATTCTTGATAATATTTTTCCTCCCCAAATTTTTCTTGGGCAATTTGTGCAATTGCTGTTTCTTCAAAAACAATCTCTCTCGAAATTATTTGGGAAATTTTTTCTTCGGCTTCTGCAATATTATTACAAATAAAACCGGTTTTTCCTGGGTTAATTATTTCCCTGTAAGCGCCAGCATTGAGGCCAACAAAGGGTTTTCCTAGGGCGATTGATTCGAGAGCAGTTAACCCGAAAGTTTCCGGTAGCTTTGAAAAAGAAATGCAAAAACTCGCATTTTTTATGTAGCTTCGAACATCTTCTTTATTTAATTTCCCAAGATAAACAATATTTTCCGTTTGAGAAATTTGCGTATCATCTTCGATTTCTCCGGCAATATACAATTTTATGCCGTTAATCTTTTGAAAAGTTTGCATTAGTTCTGGCACGCCTTTATCCTTAGAAATTCTGCCGAAATAGAATGCATAAGGAAGGTTTTTTTGCCCCTCAAATTTTTCGTCTAACTTTGAATCTGGGATAAAATGCGCTAAATAAGCAATTTTTTGCTTTTCTATCCCCCATTTTTTGAGTTTTTCGGCTACAAACAAGCTTGGAGAAATAAACAAGTCTATTTTATCTTTCCAGCCTGAAATATCTTCAAAATAAGTTTTTAAGACTAAGAGCAATCGTTTTAGCAACGAATATTTTCGGCTTAGGGATAAAAACTTCCAATATTTTTTGCCAACATTTTCCAAGAACTCATCTTTATCAGGAGAAATCAAATGATAATCATGCACGGTAATAATAATTGGAATTTTTCTTCTTTTAATTTCAGAAATTATAGAAAAAGAAATTTGATGATAGGTATTGTGAATATGGACAATATCTGGTTGAAAATCATTCAAGAGCTTTTTGATTTTTCTCTTGGCTTCAAAAGAATAGAACATTCGGCAAGTCCCAACAATTTTTTGCAATAAAGTTGAATCATTTTTGTTATACCCAACATAACTCACGAAATATTTTTCCCAAGAAGAAGTTTCGTTTTTCGTGTTAGCCATAGAAAAAATTGCTACCTCATTGCCCTTTTCCTTGAGAAGCGTGGTTATATCCAAGAAATGCCGATCTGCTCCGCCTTTTGGATAATTATATTTATTTATTTCTAAAATTTTCATACGGTTATTTTTCGCGATATTCCCAAGGCTATCCAGAAAAAAATTGAAAGCAAATTAGTTTCAAGATATGGCTGAAAACAGAGTGCGATTACAAAAATTGAAAGCGCACCCAGAACGGAAAATTTATAAAAAATATTTTCCCTTATAGTAATACTTTGAATGAGCTCTTTTATATTACTATATAAAAATAGCAGAAATATCCCTATACCCAAAATTCCTAACTGAATAAAAATTGACAGATATGAATTATGAATATTTCGCACCTCGATGTAGTCGCGATAACTTTCCGTTTCAGCATAAACTTTTTTTCCAGTTCCAATTCCCAAGATCGGATTTTTCTGGAATTCTTTGTATGATGCATTCCAAACTAATTTTCTCCACGCAAAACTTTCGTCCGTTTTGGCCTTTCCAATCGAGGCTCCTCTTTGGAATACCGCTTTGGTTGTGTTTTGAAAACCAGTGTATATTTTTGAACTAGGATTCATTGACATTACATAGAAAACAAAAATCCCAAGACAAAGAAAAAGAAAAATATATCTATAGGAAATTTCTCTCATTTTTTTTCTATTTTCTTTTGAAAGTAGGATGTAAATAAGAAACATAGTTGAAATAAGAGATATCCAAAGATGGCGCATCATTGTGCCAACAATTCCAATTCCCCAAATTGCTAAAAGCCAGTAGAAAAGATTCTTCTTTCCTTTTTGAAAGATTAAATAGACTAAAGCAGAAATAAAAGCTAGAGAAAGATAGAGTCCATGAGTAAATGCCAAAATTCTGACGCCTTCTGTTGAAAGCGGAGTAAATTGCGTCCATAAGCCTTCGCCGTTTAGAGCTCCATAAATTATAAAACTAATGATAAAAATTGCTCCCGTAAGAAAAAATTGAAAAAATCTTTTCAGGTCATCTGCATTTCTAATTAAGATGAATGTAGTAAAGTAAATCAGTGGGTAGAAAGCATAATTTTTTAGCGTAGAAAAAGCTAGGATCGAATCAGCTTTAATTATGTGGGTGCTAAAAAAGAAATAGAAAATATTAAGAAATATAAATGCTCCAAGCAAATAATCAGATTTTTGCATATGCACAGATTTGATTATCTTGAAAATTAGCTGGATCAAAACACTAATAAAAATTGCCAAAAGAATTATGTCTAATGGATAAATTTTGTATTCTACTTTTCCCATTATGATTGTGGATAGCGTGAAAAATCTTTCAAAGATAATAGTGAGAAATGTGAGAGCAAAAAGACCGGAGCGTGGAAAAAAAAGAGTCAGTGCCAAGCTTATTCCCATTGCCAGAATATATAATGGTAAAATAAAGCCAACAAAGAAATTGGCCAAAATAAAAGCGCTCACGAAAATTATTATAAAAATCGCACTGATTGTTTCGATGTCGATATTCAATTTTTGGCTATTTTTAGGCATAATTATTACTTTCAATATAACGCATAACCATAGCATAAATCCGAAAAAAAAGCAAGCCCCGAGTTCATATAAATTCATATGAACTACAGGGCTTCTGGTTGTGGCCGAAATGTCGGCCTTAAAGGGTTTTAGGGGCAAGGGCAATGTCGGATGGCTCTAAAAACCCACCCTTCTGGTGTTTCGACTTTTTCGACACCCACTGAATTAAAATCTGCCATGATTGGATGATTTTTATCGATTGCCCAGAATACCCACTCCTGTTTATCTCCTTTCCAAACAAGCGCTTTAAGTTGAATATGCGTCCAAGAGACAACGCCATCCAGCTTGCCATAAATAAGCATGCCTTTGGAAACTGGCAATTGATAAACAGCCAGTCGAGTCTCTCCAATCCCATAACCGATCAGATAGATGCGCGGCATCTTATCATCAGGAGAGGTTACGAATCGGTCCCATTCAATCCTTTCTTCGTCGTGACATCCCCAAGTCAGAAATTCTGACGCTTCCACCCATAACTGATGAGTGATTGCGTTGAAGTTAAAATAAAGGATACCGGTGGCTGATGCTGGTTTAGCGGTAAAAAACAAACAGCAAATTGTGGAAATGATAAATAATTTTTTCATGGTACATCCTCCTTAGAAAAATAATATGTTTTGGCGTTATGCCATAATCATAGAAAAAATAGAACTTCTTACTTATCCCCTCCTTTCAATATTTGATTGTTAAAGAAAATTAAGTTCCTCCTTAATTAATACTACAGCTGAAGCAATAAAACCACAACATGACATTTGTGGTGTAATAAAAATTTATAAATTAGATGAAAATAAATAACCCCCGGAAACTCAATAGTGAGTCCGGGGGTTATCGTCTAAATTATCGCAATCCGCCAAAAGCCTGTTAGGCTGGCGGGAAAAGGGTTAGGGTGTCGAGGATCTTGACTGGTTGTATCTGTGTACGCAGTAAACACCGCATAAAAAGATAATAAGCCACAACCACCACAATTCCTTCAGCATTCGCATATTCCATGAATCATTTGATGAGGGCGGTGGCGTCGTTTGAGCGTCAATTTTTTTGAGGAGTCCAAAAACAGTCTCCTCTTTCTTTGAAGGCTCTCCCAGTTTTTCGTGAGCTGATAAGGACTTACCTTCATTATCGGGCTTGCCTTTGCCGACGGCCTCCTTTGTGATTCTTGCCTTACTTTGGAGCGTTTGCTCCTCGTAAGGTTCGGCTGGGTCAATATCACCGACGCTTTTCCGAGTTGCATCGGTGTTGGCTTTAATAGCCTCCTCACACGGGTTGCATTTCTCTCGCGCTGGTCTTTTTACGACCGGAGTTTTTGCGACCGCTACCGAAGTGGTAACTGCAGGTGCGGGAGCCGGCGTTGCTTGTTGAATGACCGGAGCGGGCGCGGGCGAAATCTGGGCAGGAGCTTGTATGGCTTGAGGGGGTGCGGAAACGGAATTGTAACACTGATAATTACGAGAGTCATCTGCCGTTGGGATAAACGGAGCGCCTGGACCAACATACAACAAATGCATTCCGCCCGATTTTGCAATATTGGGGTCGGGATTGCTTTTGTAATAAATTACATGCGGTCCAAGATGTATGCGCTTGCAATCTGGTAACCACATCCAGTCAGCATCAAACCAATTGGTATCATGAGCAAAATTAAATGCCGATTGACCCCCAGTAATTACCTCACCTGGAATTTCGAAAATATAGACATTGCCTTTGTAAATATTACCCCCTGCTTTTTCTGCAGAGAACGGAATATTATTGTCACACCCCTCACGAAGTGGGTCGGCACAATAGGCAATATAATTATCTGCCCACATGTCAATAGTATTTGCATATTTACATGTGACTCTGACTGATTGCAGTTGCCCACCCGATGATATTATCGGATCCATATCAACCCAGATTTCGCCGGTCAAATGAACCGGTTTAGCGGCAGAAGTTGTTGCAAAAAATAATGACAGAATAATAAGCAGAAACAACGATTTTTTTTTCATGATAGACCTCCTTGAATTTATTTTATGTTATTTTTTCCTTGATTCCATCCATGTGGTAATATCCGGCGTAAATTCATATGCCAGGATAGCACCAATGAAATTTCCTTGTTTGTCGGTGAAATTGGCATTGACGCCGAAATTCCACCGATTGTCATACTTTAATCGCATGCTCGGTTGGAAGCCAGGGATGAAATCCCCATCTAACCAACTGAGGCTTGCGCCAACGCCGGGAATGATTTTCCACGATTTATTGAGTTTGTGTTCGAGGTAAATCCCCGGACCAGCCCAGCTGTCATCAGGAAAATAATTTCCGTCAATTTGGAGGATGAATCTGTTTTTGTAGTCGGCAATGTGGTCAAACTCGAAATGTCCGTCCAGCATCAATCCACTATCGCGAACTTTATCGAAACGATACAGAATCGACACATCAGTCTCAATGGAGTCGCGCAAAGTAATCCCTCTGTAATATCCGAGCGAAGGTCCAGGGGCTACATAGCCCCAGTCAACATCGGAATTGCTGAGTATTTTACCATAATCACCGCGGATCTTAAAACCCAATCCGAAGTTTTCCGGTTTTTCAAATGCAGTATACCAGTTAAGGAATTTTGCATTTGCCCAGATTCCGCCAGTGTCATATTCGCTATTTTTCCATGCGCCAGTCCAAATAGAGGCCTCGGGGAAACTTCCCCAGGTTTCCTGTGGCATGATAGAGCATGGGTAGGTATTTACCCCACCATCAATTACGTAATTCTCCGAGCTTATTTGGCTCGGGCTTGATACTTGGTTAAAATTTCCGCCTTCGAGTTTGTACTCTTGGGCACTCGCAAAACTAACTGCGAGCAACATCACTGCCAATGTAAGTAATAATGATTTTTTCACTGTCTGTTCTCCCTGTTGTTGGTTTGTTGTATATCCGATATTTTAGATCCTGAAACTTGTCTGCTGATGAGGCATGGAAAGTTCAGGATGACATCATATGATTACGCTTTTCTAAATTGCGATAATTTTTAACGAACTTAAACCACAAAATTTTTCGTGGTTTGGAAATTCTGGAAAAAATTCCAGAATAATCAAACTACAAAAATTATTATTTTCTATTCAATCTTTCTTTCCAATAATCACTATCAGCTGACAGGTAACTTTCATCTTTTGCATTTCCAGTTTGATTGCGATAAATTCCAAACATAAAAATCAATATCATTCCCACTAAAAATCCTCCGAAGCTGGCGAGGATAATTTGAAAAAAGGACGGATTTTTTTCGATAATCGGCCCGGAAAGAACTTGAATTTTCAGATTTTGGTTGGTACCAAGAAACATTGAATTTTTGTTGATGAGCACATCCAATACCCCATTGGAAATATCATTTGTTTGTCGTTCAGTATTACCGAAAATTTCCAAACTCAAAATTCCAACAGTGGAATTTTTCTTGATATTGATGGTTTTTTGCCAAGTTTTTAGTTTGTCGGCCTGACTACCAGAAAATAAATTAGTCGAAATTTTTCCTGTACTGACCGTTTCGTCAAGAAATTTTTCGCTATACACTGATTCAGAGAGAATACTCGACAAATAATCTGCTGAGCGAGACATGGCATAATAATCCACCGCCCCTTCTTGGTTTTGCACAATCAAAATATCCGTATTTCCGCGAAAGCTTTTTTGCGTGACAATAAGAATCAAAAAAGAAACAGCGCCCAGAAACAATCCAGCTAAAATAGCGGTCGTAAGGTATTTCTTGGCTAATTTAAGCATATTTTCGAACTCCATAAATTTATTTAATTTTTTAAAAGATTTAACGGTGAATACTAGCAGAAAACAACATCTTTGTCAAATATCAAAAGGTGTAGTATAATTTTAGTATAAATTCGTCTTTAATAATCTTTAAAACAAAAATGGAACTAAAAGAAAAATTAGTTGAGATGGAACATATAAATCTCACCTATAATCGTGGAAAAGACAATGCTTTTCAGTCATTATTTGATGTTAATCTCACAATTAAAAAAGGAGAATTCGTGGTGATTCTTGGACCATCTGGTTGCGGAAAATCATCACTTTTGAATATTATCGCCGGGCTAGAAGATCCGGATGAAGGCAATGTCAGGATAAATGATATTGATATTTTGAAGATGAAGGCCACTGAGCGAATTCAATTTCATCGCAGTAAAATCGGAATGGTTTTTCAGTCATATAACTTGATTTCAACGCTATCAGTCTTGGATAATGTGGCTTTGCCACAAATTTTTGTCAATGTTCGAAAAGGTGAAAGAGAAAGAAAAGTCATGATGCTCTTGGAAAGATTTGGGATAAAGGAACAATGGAAGAAAGTGCCTAGTCAGTTGTCTGGCGGACAGCAACAAAGAATTGGTATTGCCAGATCAATTGTAAATGACCCATTTTTAGTGTTAGCCGACGAACCGGTAGGAAATTTGGACAGCGCTTCGGCTAATAATGTGATGCAAATTCTTGGAGAATTAAACAAGCAAGAAGGTAAAACAATTATTCTTGTCACGCATAATCCGGAAAATGCTGATTGGGGAACTCATATCATCTACATGAAAGACGGAAAAATCACCAAGGAAGAATGGAAAGATGCTGCTGGAGCTTCCCGAGAAGTTCAATCAAAAGCTGAGGAAGGTAAATCAGTCTTTGATAAGATTATGGAAAAATTCCGTGGACTATCCGAAAAACAAATTAGTTTTCTTATGGAGCCTTTGAAAGCTAAATTAATCGCTGAATCTTTCTTCATTCCATATGAGGAAAATCAAATGAAAGTCATTGAAGAATCAATTCGATTGAAAATGTCGGGTGTTTATAGTGAGCAAAATCTTTTTGAACAATTAGACAAGCCGATGGAAAAAGGTGGTGCGGGACTCGATCAGCGTATCGCTAAGGGTTTCACCTTGGAGTTGGAAGAATTGGCGCGAGCAGCAACCGAAGTTTTTGGTAAACATACTTCTGAAGAAAAAGCCAAATTTGTTATAAATTATTTCATTCAAAAAAGGAATATACATATCCCTGAAGATTCTAAGGCGAAAGTGGCTGATCTGATTAGAAGAAGAATTGATGATGAAATACCATTTATTGATTTCAGAAAACTATTAGACGTTCCACAAGATGCAGGTGGAGCAGGACTTAACAAGCAAACAGTGCATAAAATACTGCGCGAATTAGATTTGATTTTAATTGTTGGTTTTGGGCTAAAAATTGAGCCAGAAAAAAACAACACGAATATAAATAATCCAATAAAAAAAATATAATATGTTATCCATAGATGTATTTCGAATTTCAACTCGCTCATTCAAAAACAATCGTTTGCGAACATTGCTCACTGTGCTTGGAATCAGCATTGGTATCGGAACCATTTTCTTTTTAGTTTCTTTGGGTTATGGTCTGCAGACACTTATTTTGGAAAATATTGCTACCCAAGATTCTCTTCTTGCGTTGGACGTGACGCAAAATAGCGAGGCCATAGATCTAAATCAAGAAAGTATCACTTCTATAAAGGAAATTTCGGAAATAACCGATATTTATCCTCTGGTCTCCCAAGATTCTCAAATATCTGGCAATGGATTGACTTCAGCGGCTAAGATAAACATTGTAAATCCAAGATTTCTTAGTCTTGAAGGCATAGCTGTTGACAAAGGAAAGATTTTCAAGGATGGCGAGAATGACAAAATGATAATTTCTTTAGCTGCTTTGCAACTGCTTGATATCAGTAAGGATGATTTCCTTGATAATGAAATAACTATTAGACTCGCTAAAAACCCACCCAAACAAAATAATCAGACAGTTTCCGCCGAAGAAACTTCTGCGGGGGAAAATATTGTCATGGAGACAGCTTCTATTGAATATGTGAATAAAACATATAAAATTTCTGGAGTAGTGGATGATATTTCCAATGCTTATATCTATGTCCCCGATTCTTCGGTTTCTGAAATATCCTTTGCTACTTATGACAAGTTAAAAGTGCGGGTAAATTCCACCTTCAATCTTGAGCCAGCTCGAGCTCGCATTATCGAAAAAG
>JBAZSS010000026.1:0-16164 GCA_041662285.1 Parcubacteria group bacterium | reverse complement strand
TTAACATAAATTTTGGGACCTTAGATTGCGATCATGGGCTTTTTCCCTTTTGAGCTCCGAGCTTAGCCCCGGAGTTCTGACTGCTTGAATAATTACTTTGGAATTCGGAGTTTGGTTGAGAACCCTACGGCGAACCGCGAATTCTCATTCAGTAGCTCTACCTCCAAAGCATAGTTTTCAAACGCTAGCCCTCAAGCTATTTCGGGAAGAACCAGCTATCGCCAAGTTCGATTGGAATTTCTCCTCTATTCACAAGTCATCCCCGCATGTTGCACGGTGCGTGGGTTCGGGCCTCCTTTGCCTTTTACAGCAAATTCACCCTGCTCATAAATAGCTCACCTGGCTTCGGGTCTAGTCCATGCCATTTAAGTTCGCCCTTTCAGGCTCGCTTTCACTACGACTCCGCAACATAAAGTTGCTTAGTCAACGACATAGAACTAACTCGCTGGATCGTTCTACAAAAAGCACGCCATCATCCCGATTACTCAGGACTCTGACTCTTTGTTAGCATATGGTTTCAGATACTATTTCATCTCCCTCATCGGGATACTTTTCACCTTTCCCTCACGGTACTCGTTCGCTATCGATCTCATACTATATTTAGTCTTGGAGCTATAGTGGCCCCGGATTCAGACGGGATTTCACCGGTCCCGCCCTACTTGAGAATAATTACGTAGATTATATTATATTTTCACATACAAGGCTTTCACTTTCTATGGCCGCTCTTTCCAGAGACGTTTTGTTAATAAATATAATTCTACCCCGATTAAACGAGTAAAATTACCTCGCAACCCCATCTCGATAAATCGAGATGGTTTAGACTATTCCCCGTTCGCTCGCCACTACTTGGGGAATCTCAATTGATTTCTTTTCCTCCGGCTAATAAGATGTTTCAGTTCGCCGGGTGTGCCACATTATCCTATGAATTCAGATAATGTTATGCCGATAAATCGGCATGGGTTATCCCATTCGGAAATCTCCGGATCAAAGGTTGCTAGTCACCTCCCCGAAGCTTATCGCAGACTGCTACGCCCTTCATCGCTAGTATGAGTCAAGGCATTCACCATATGCATTAGTATTACCGCTCTTAATTTTTTGCCTGCCTAAGTTTTCGCAAAGCGAAAATTTTGGCAGGCGGATTAGCAGTTAGCAATTACCAAATAATTTGCTAACTTATTTAAACTCTTACTTATTGCATTTTTTTACCTACAAAACTCAACATTTTTATTGCTTAAAAAATATTGAGTGACTAATCATTAACATCAATTCCTTTTCCGCCAGGTTGCTAGAAATTAATTTGTTATGATTAAGACCTATAAATTGTTAAGGTTCTTTAACTGATGCGGAAAATAATTTATACAATTTCCTTTGTAGAAATGATTTCAGCGCCAATGAGAATTTTAAGAAACAAAAAACCGCTTCGCGAGCGGGACATTTTAACCAAAGCTAAAATTAAGAATCACCCGCTTTTCTCCGCCAGCTGGCGGATAGATATAAATTGTATTGAAATTATCATTAAGGATTTCCCCTAAAATTTAATTTTAAACTCGAACGACTGTTAATTTACACGTAAAGTCATTCTAGCAACCATCAAGATAGTTGTCAAGGCTTTTAAATTAATAATCTGTGGACAAATCTAAAATCAAAAAATAGCCCCAAAATAAGGGCTACTTTTGAAAAATAGACTTGAAAAAGTCAAGTTTATCTGTGATGTTCAGTGATTTCTTCTCGCAGTTTTTTGAGCATTAAAGCTGCTTCATCTTTCCCACCAAGACCAAAGGCCAGTCCTCCAGCCAAAGCGAGCATTGCTACGATTCCGATGAAAATTGTGCTCACGAGCGATGGGGCAATTCCCAATTGAATGAAAGCCGCAAAAATTCCAAAAATCACGATTGACCATTTAGAAATTGTTGCCAAGAGTGTGGCTGACATAACGCCAGCAGCTCTAGTGCTTCCTTTGACAACCGTGTAAACAAAATTTCCCAAAAGCATAACCGCTCCAAGGATAACAACTGCTACTATTACATTTGGAATGTAGAGCAAGATGCTATTTAGAAAATCTGTCACTTGGTTAAGTTTCAAAATATCAGCTGCTGCCATCAAAAAAACTAGCACCAAAAACCATTTGATCAATCCGCCAAAAAAAGCGGAAATTGTTAGATGGATTTCACTGCCATAAATTCTACTACTGATACCAATTTTTTCAGCTGCCTTGTCAACGCGCAGAGCCTTCATAAATTTCTCCGCTAGTTTTCCAATCGCAATGGCGATAATCCAACCAGCCAAAAGCACCAAAAGTGCTCCGATCAAAACCGGCAAAAATTCAATCAGCCTTTGACCAAGTGTGATAAGGGAAATTGTAATCGCTTCTCCCCAAGTTTGTACTCCGTTCATAATTCCACCTCCTTTCTGTTTTTACCCTGTTAAATAAAAAATGTTTACATTTTTATTTTGCTAATGCAAAATATTTAACAGGGTTAATGTTTATATCTATCTTAACTATACACTATTTCAAATTTCGCCACAATCTTTTTCTCCAGCCAAACCAAAGCAATACGATACTTATCAAACCTAAAATTCCAAAAACTATTAATTTCCAGTTTAGAGAAGATTTTTTGATATTCTTTTCATTGATAGCTCTTATCTCAATGATGTTGTTATCAGTTTTCGATTCAGCTATTTCTATATTTTTTTGAAAATCTTGGTTTTGATAGTTGAAAGTCAGAGTGTGTGTTCCAATTTCAATATTTCGAAAAACCACAATCCCGTCTTTATCAGTAATTGCGCTTTGTGGTTCAGAATGAATTGTCACTGGAATTCCAGGAATTGGTTTATCTTGACTATCGGCAATTCTAAATTTTATCTCAGTAATAATGTTTTTGTTTTTTTGTTCTTGGATCGAATTTTCTAAATCCTGATTCTCATTTTCATCTTCCTCAGAAGTTGATTTATCATCACTGTTTATAGATGAGGAGTTGGCTCTTTGAGTTTTGTCAGTTGCAATAGAATATATCCTACTGGAATCGTCACTATCATTTTCATCTTCAGAATATATCTTGAAAAAATATTTAGTTTCGGGAGTAAGATTTTTTAGAATTATTTTATGTTTTTTTTCTTTTTCATTATCAACTTTTTTATCATCTAAACCATCTTTTGATTTTCCGTATTTAACTTTAGAATCAGCACTATTGTTGGTTTTCCAGCTAATAGTAATAGTGGTATCTGTAGCAGTATATTTTATATTGCTTATATCTAACTCATCAGTACTAGATGAATCTTCTTCGTCTTCGTCAGTAGTATCAATTGCAAAATTTGCCACAACAGAAATATCACCAGCTACATTTGTATCTGTTCTTGGATTTTGCGTTGAATTATCATTCCAATCTACAAAATGATAACCACTATCAGCCACAGCTTCGACTTGCGTTCCATCTTCGCCATCATTAATGATTTGCGATAAATCACCACTAATAATTCCATTTGATCCAGCTGAGTAAATAAGAGTATGAGTAATAATATCGTCAGATGCAAAACTCGCACTCACAGAAATATCCCCTGTCACATTAGTATCAGTTCTTGGATTATCAATGGAAGAATCCGACCAAGTTGTGAAATGATAGTTGTCAGCAGGAACAGCCGTCACAGCTGATCCGCTTCCACCATAACTTACAGTTTGGGAAGTAGTGCCAGTAAGTGAACCATTGGCGTTGGCGGAGTAAGTAAGGGTGAATTCTTCAGCCGTCCACTTGGCATATAGAGTTAGGGCAGTATTGGTGGTATAGGTAGCGCCTTCGGCATAGTCTGTTCCTCCGCCATCAGCTTGGGTGTTCCAACCTGCGAAAGTGTAATTAGTTTTGACTAATGTGCCGGAATTTGTTTGTAAAGTTAAATCAACAGCATATGTTTTAGTTTGATCAGCGGGAACAGTTCCTTCAGTGTTATCGTTACCGTTGTAAGTGATAGTGTAAGTATCAATTGAATATTCCGCGGTCACAGTTAAATCAGTAGTGACATTATTGTAAGCGATATCCCAACCAGTGAAAGTGTAGCCGGTGCGAGTGGGATCGGCAGGAGCAGTAGCACTACCTCCATAATTAACTGTTTCTGATTTTAATTCAGTCGTATCATAATTTTGGAAACTGACAGTATAAGTATCAATCGCAAAACTCGCACTCACAGAAATATCCCCCGTCACATTAATATCAGTTCGAGGATTATCTATGGAAGAATCTGACCAAGTTGTGAAATGATAGTTAGCATCTGGGACAGCTGTGACTGCAGTTCCATCTGCACCATGGTTAATGGTTTGCGGAGTGGTGCCAGAAATAGAACCATTGGCACTGGCAGAATATGTGAGGATGTGTTGATTGAGAGTCCAAATTGCATAGACTGTAATGTCAGCTGTTACATTTGTGGCGTCGGTGAAAGTTGTGCCATTGCCATCAGATTGGGTGTTCCAACTAGCGAAAGTGTAGCCAGTTTTAGTTGGGGCAGTGGGCAGAGCATCAATAGTAGTGTTGTAACCAGCGGTTTTAGTAGTTGGACTGGCTTCAGTGTCTCCAGTGTTTTTGTTGAAAGTGACAGTGTAAATACCTTGATGAATCGAATCTATTTTCTCAACTGGCAAAGCTAAAGGAGAATTATCTTTTAAAATATTAGTTATCGAGGGACTTCTGCCGTATAAACATCTAACATCGGAAATAGTTCCAGAGGCATGAGTCAGTCTCACTGTCGTGGCGTTTTGTCTTGCTCCTGTGGCAGTTATCCAACTTGAGCCGTTATAAACCTGATAAGAATCAACATTACTTGTCGGCGTGAAATCTGTTCCACCATCATGCTCTATAAGAACATCCGTATGTGTCGAATCCACTACTGACCATCCAACATTTCTTGGGCCTCGATGATAAGTAAAATTTCCAGTGTTTAACTCGTGCCATAAAATAGACTGGGCATACCTCAAGGCTTCTGTTTCTTGACTTGTTTCCGTTAAATGAACATAGTCTCCTGAATATAACTCTAGATCAATTGATTGGCCCGCAAAATAATTATTAGTATCATTCGCTTTATTTATTTGGGCTTCTCTTACATTAGAAAAACCAACGTCATTCCCAGTGGTATTTGTAGCTCTCGGTAAACCAACCGTAAAAATTGGTAAATTAGGAAAACTTGCATAAGTTCTGAAAGAGCTAAAAAGAGTTCCTAGACCGTTAAAATAATTAGTGTAAGAAACATCTGCCACAGCATCTGTATATCCCTGATACCATAGCAAAGAATTAGCCTTCACCCTACTCATAGGTTCAGAGACTAAAAGTCCCTCTGCCAAATCTTCCAGCCAATTGTCAACTGCAGAAGAACCAATCCAATATCCATAAGTTAAACCTTTATTCACTTCTAGCAACGCCGAACCGCCCATTCCGTAATCAAGTATTCCAATTGGACAACCCAACTCTTGTCTTAATTTGTTTGCAAAAATAACCGAACCATCCCCCGTGTTCAATGCCCATCCGGTGTAATTTACATCTACATTGTGTGCACTTTCATCTCTTTGTCCAGTTCTAGTGTGTCTGAATTTACTAACTAAATCATCAGAAGTTTCTAATGTGACTGGAGTATATGGAGAATAATCAAGCCATTTATCAATGTAGGATTGACCGGTATAAATTACTACGTATCCGACGCCAATTTTGTGTGTCATATCGGAAGTGACACTGGTTGCGTCTGATTTTCTAACTCTTATACCAAGCCAAGCATTTGTTTTCGGTATATTGCTCAATGTTCCGCTCCAAGTATTGCTACCTATTACTTCACTCCCAACAGTATTCCAATCATTACCATTTACTTGAACTGTTGCCGAGGTTGTTCGATTAAAAACTTGAACTTCAATATGAGCAGGGGCTGTCCCAGTAAAATAACCAGTAAGACTAATGGAACCCTCTTCATTTGTATCGTAAGCGATAACTCTCCTGTCTCTTAGAGAGTCAGTCGTTTCGTCAATTTCAATAGCTTCTGGATTTGTTTCAGGTGCTTGTTCTAATGCAAAATTAGCAGGATCATTTTGATTAGAATAGGATGTTGCTATAAAATCTCCTGAACGAGCTAAACTTGATAATCTAATTTCATCAATAGTAGAAGTATAATAAACTGGCGTTAATCTTCTTAAAGAACTTATGTCAGAAGTATTAGTTGTATAAGTTCCGGAAATTGTTTGAGTGATTGTTTTATCCAGCGAACCATTAATATAATATCTGAGATAAGTTCCGTCATATGTTAATACAATATGATTCCAAGCATCATTATTAATTGTAGATGTTGAATCAGAAGTAATTTCATTAGCACCATTTATATCTTTGAAATCGTATCTTAAATATCGAGTATTTAATGTTCTTAAAAACCATAATTGATTATTAGAGCTGGTATTCTCTTGAGAATAAATAACAAAACCAGCCGAACCATTAGCAAAATAAACCCAAGAATCAATAGTGAAGGCTGTTTTCTCTGAAAGAACCGCACCTGATTTTACATTTAAATAATCGTTGCTTCCATCAAATTGTTGCCCTTTGCCTATTTTGCCAGTTGCTTCAATTGGCTCATTAGCTGTCAATTTTACTCCATTATTTGCATTGCTTGTAGAGTCAGTAGTAGTGGAAGTAGTAGCATCTTTCAAATGTTGAACCATTTTAAAATCAGTATCCCAAACATTATTTCTGCCATAATCAGCGGTTACGGCTGGTTGAGTATCACCAGCTTTGCCATACCATACCCAAATTGAAGTCGTGGCAGATCCTGAAAGATTTGTTTTCACCCAAATTTCAGCAGTGCCAAGAGCAGGATTATTATTAGTAACAAAGGAAACAATTTCACAAGGTAATTGGTTGGCTCCGGCAGAATCAGACGAAAATTTTACATCACCACCGCCATTTAAAGCTGGATAACTTCCGTCAGCATCAAACATTTCTGAAGGTAAATTTACTTCAGTTAAAAATACTGGAAAATCAGTGAGATTGGCACTGGATTGATCCAAAACTATTTCAGCTTTTCTTGTATATCCGAATAAGGAGGCATGGGCAGAATTAGTATTAGCTAAAAAAAATAGAAGGATAGAGATAACAAAAAAACCAACTGCCTTAAAAGTCCAAAAAATATCATTTTTTCTGTTTTTATTTTCTAAACGCATCTCAATTTCAAAATGAGTTTTTCTGCTTTTATTATATATTATTTGACAGTTTATCGCAACGAAAATTACACATCCAAATTCTTCACGCTCTTGGCGTGAGTTTGGATAAAGCGTCGACGTGGTTCGACTTCACTACCCATCAAAACATCAAACATTTTGTCTGCGGCTTCAGCGTCGTCAATTGTCACTTGAAGCATAAGACGCGTCGCAGGATCCATTGTGGTTTCCCAAAGTTGCGTCGGATTCATTTCTCCAAGACCTTTATATCGTTGCAAATTTATTCCAGAAATTTTTTCCCCTACTTCACTTTCTCCAGATTCAATATCTGTTTCCATCACCACTTCTGGCTCAATATTTTTTTCAGCTTTTCCTTTTTTATCCGCTTTCTCAGCTGAAGCTTTTATTATTTTATCTACGGCTATATTTTTTTGCTCTTCCGTGTAGGCATATTGCACTTCCTTACCTTTTTGAATTCGGTAAAGCGGTGGTTGAGCAATGTAGATATATCCGGCGCGAATAAGCGGTTCAAAATAGCGATAGAAAAATGTCAAAAGTAAAGTTCGAATGTGCGAACCGTCAACATCGGCATCGGCCATGATGATAATTCTATGATAACGCGTTTTGGAAATGTCCAAACTGTCGCCAATTCCCGCTCCAAGCGCGATGATAATTGGTTTCAAAGTATCTGACTTTACCACTTTGTCCAAAGTAGTTTTTTCTACATTCACCAATTTTCCTCGTAGTGGCAAAATTGCTTGAAATCTTCGATCTCTCCCCTGCTTGGCCGAGCCACCCGCAGAGTCTCCCTCAACGATGTAGAGTTCTGATTGCGAAGCATCGCGAATAGAACAGTCGGCTAGTTTCCCTGGGAGTGTCATGCCCTCAAGAGCACCTTTTCGAATCACCGCATCCTTGGCTGCTCGCGCCGCAATTCTAGCTTTGGCAGTGAGCATAATTTTCGAAATCATCGCCTTAGCATTATTTGGATGCGCTTCTAAATATTCCGCCAGCGCTTCGGCCATTACACCAGAAACTATGCCACGCATTTCGTTGTTGCCGAGTTTCGCTTTGGTTTGTCCTTCAAATTGAGGATTTCGAAGTTTCACACTAATCACCGCGGTCAATCCTTCTTGTAAATCTTCGGAAGTAAAATTGTCATCTTTTTCTTTCAAGATTCCGGATTTTTTGGCATAAGCGTTGACCACACGAGTAAGTGCCGTGCGAAATCCCATTTCATGCATTCCGCCTTCCGGAGTGAAAATATTATTAGCAAAAGAAAAAACGTGCTCTTTGTATGAATCAGTGTATTGCATTGCAATTTCCACCATATTGTCATCCACCGCTTTTTCCACATAAAAAGGCATTTCATTTTTCACTTCCTTGCCACGATTGAGAAATTTTATGTATGACACTAGCCCTCCATCAAAAAGAAAACCATAGGCCTTGTCGTCTCCTTCTCCGCGTTCGTCATAAATTTTCACGCTAATTCCCTTGGTAAGATATGATTGTTGGCGAAGATAAGCGAGAATTTTTTCCCAAGAATATTTTATCTCCGGAAAAATTTGCGGATCAGCTTGAAAAGTTATTTTTGTTCCGGTTTCTTTCGCCTTGCCAATTACTTTCGGTTCCTTGCTTTTTGGCTTACCTCTTTCAAATTCCATCTCATAAATTTTTCCATCTCTTTTCACCTCGGCTTTGAGATAAACAGAAAGAGCGTTCACCACTGAAACTCCCACTCCGTGCAAACCACCAGAAATTTTGTATCCATTACCACCAAATTTTCCTCCAGCATGAAGCACAGTGAGCACAGTTTCCAAAGTTGATTTTTTTGTTTGCGGATGAATTTCCACTGGGATTCCCCGACCTTCATCGCTAAATTCAATTATATTATCTGGAAGAAGTTTTAGGATAATCTCATCGCCATATCCAGCCATCGCTTCATCGATTCCATTATTTACTACTTCCCAAACCAAATGATGCAAACCTTCAGTTGAAGTTCCACCAATATACATTCCAGGACGTTTTCGCACCGGCTCCAAACCTTCCAAAACCTGAATGGACTTAGCATTATAATCCCCATTATCTTTTTTTATTTCCTTTGCCATATGAATTATTTTATGATTATTCCTTACTACTTAAAAAATATAACTCTATTAAAAATATTCCCACCACTACCAAAAGTGCGTCCCACCAAATTAGCATCTGATAACTTTGCAAAATCATAACGGCCAAAATCATAATTGACAATAAGATTCCTTGGCGAAAACTCAAATCGATATTCTTCACCGCCATCTCGCTACCCAAAAGTTTTCTGCGAAGGAAAATAAGTGCTAAATTAAATATCCCGCTTAAAACAAAAAAGGCTACCAGATAGAAAAGCAAAATACCAATTAGGCCAGAATTCTCTGGGTCAACGTAATAAATTACAGCCCCTAAAGCAACCAATGAAATCAAAGTGATGATACGTATTCCCCAAATGTACGATTTGAGAGTCATATTGGCTTGGCGTTATTTTTTGCAACTTTTAAAAATAAACATTTGGATTACTTACCCATGTTTATCTCTTACTTTATAATTATAGCCTTTTTAATCCGCTTTTGCAAGCGCTAAAAACGGCAAAAATAACGCTTTTTTCGACTCTTCTATTTCTTTCGCCAATCACGAATTTCGATTAAATTTAGAAACTCATATCATTTTTCAAAAAAGCTTCTTTGAATTTTTCCAAAGCTCGGCCTCTGTGATCAATCTCATTCTTACTCCCTATTTCAATTTCGGCTAAAGTTTTTCCAATTTCTGGAACGAAACATATCTGATTCACTTTTTTAAATATTTTTTAATTTCCCGGTCAAAATCAGATTGATAGAGTTGATCTTGTATTGGGCGATATTTTTCAAACTCACTCTCGGCAAAAGCCTTAGCAATCTCCGCCGTTACCTTCCCTGGATTTGTCAGAATCTCCTCGTTATTAAATTGCAGAAATACATCTAATTTCTTCGCCCAGTCTTTCATTGTCATTGGAATTCTTTTTTCTGCTTGATGTTCAGCATAGTCCAGATACATCGTAACAATACGATTAAGCGATTTTATTTCTTTCTGATTAAGATAATTCTTAGCAATAGAGACATCCGACTTTAAAATTTTACCTGCTGGAGCTTTTTTCCAGATAGTCAATCCCATATTTTCTTTTTGGTGATTGGCTCTTTTTATAACAATCTCTGCAGCGGTGTTGCCATGGATAGCATAATGAAGCTTGTTTTGGACAGTGGCAAAAAATGTTTTAGTGACGGGTGACAAAAAATTATAATCCATCGCCGTAGCATAAATATCAGTAATCTGTTGGTAGAAATTTCTTTCACTTTCTCGAATATCGCGAATCTCAAGAATCAAATCCTTGAAATATCGCTTGCTCAAATAGGCTCCATTTTTCAACCTTACATCATCCAAGACATATCCGCGAATAGCATACTCTTTTAGAACTTGAGTAGCCCAACGCCTAAAATCTGTTGCCCTATCTGAGTTTATTCTATATCCAAGGGCAATAATGACCTCTAAATTATAGTGATTTGTATTATAATTTTTTCCGTCTTCGGCAGTTATTAGGAAATTCCGAATAACTGAATCTTCGTCTAACTCTCCTGACAAAAAAATATTTTTCAAATGTTCATTGATGGTCGGGATTTTCACTTCGAAAAGTTTAGCGATTAGTTTTTGCGTCAACCAAACATTTTCATCTTCCACCCTTACTTCAATCCCGTCCTCACCCGCTTGTGAAGTAAATATTAAAAATTCCGCCGTACTGTTTCTTATTAAAAGTTTCTTATTATCTTTTTTCATATTGTAATTTTATTTTAGCATCTCTTGTGAAGACTTCTATTTTTATTTTATCACCAATTATAGCAAAATTCCATGGTATTATTTTTCCCGCATTTTTAGGCATCGATATCATTTTCCCGGCGTCGGGAAAATGATCAGAAATTTTTATGCATCCTTATTATTTGTTTTTCCCTTTTTTTATTTCAAAATACAAATTTAGTTAGATTAGTTGCTTTTGATTATATTCCCTCAATTTTTCCCTAACAGTTTTTTCCATTTCCAAATGCGACACACTACCAGAATTTTCCAAAATTTTTATTATATTCTTTGAGTTTTTGTGTCGCCCAGATACGAAATTGCGTGCCACGCAGAGATCTCACTCGATAACCAACTGAAATTATAACATCCAAATTATAATATTTAATTGGCTTGGCTAAGCCAATTCCGGAATTTCCGGATTTGGCTTGAATACTGGATTTTTCCACTAACTTACCTTCTGTATAAATATTCCCAATGTGCTCGGAAATTGTTCTTACATCCTTATCAAAAAGTTCTGCCATTTGCTTTTGAGAAAGCCACGCAGTTTCACCATCGAGATTGACTTCAATCTTAGTTTTTCCATCTTCAGCATTATAGATTATAATTTTATTGTTTTTTTCCAGCATATTTTTATTCTTATTCTTGCTACAGTGATATTATAACATCCCTGCAAAAATTTGCAACTCTACTATGAAATTTTTTTATAGAGGCCTCTATTTTGTACTCTTATCCTAAGAAACAAAAAAACAGCCTAAAATTAAGCTGTTAATTTCTATTGTGCGGCGGATTATGAAAGAAGCTCGAACTTTCTTTGAAGAGCAGACTTGATTTTCTCCGCCCCGCTTCCGCCCGCAAACTTTGAAGAAGTTTGCGTTCCAAAACAGAAAATTTTTCTGGTTTTGGAGTTTTCTTGCCCGCCTCTGGAGGGCGGAGAAAACGGCGGAAAGCGGCATTTTTTATTACAATAGCACTAAATTATTTCGGGATGACTTTCTAAATACTTATCTCGAAGATAAATAGCGCAAGCAGATATAGCATCCTGTCTATCGATTGTTGCATCATTATAAAGAAATTCTTTTACTTTTGTAAATGGATTTTCTTTTCTGCTTCCATAAAACTCAGTTAATATGACTGTGCAGTATCTTTCTACGTCAAGTTTATTTTTTAGATGAAGCTTATCTAGGGTATCGAATAAAATTTTTCTTTCTTTTTCATCTTCTAGTATTTTATCCCAACTCAATCTTTTAATAAAATTAATTCCCTTTTCTGTTAAATTTAATGGGGAATTGGTAGAGAATATTTCAGGGTTTTTTATTGCGTTACTTTCTCCTAAAACTGCAATGAGACTATTGAATTTATCTAAAAGTAAATCTAATTTAGATTTAAGATCATCATGACTATTACAAACTTTTTTTGTATCGATATAAAAAGAGTGACACTTTATAGTCAGCCATACAATACCAACTATAATAAAAAGGGCTCCAAAAATTTTAGGATAATTTTCTGCTAGAAAATTTAAAGCGATATCTATCATTAATTTGAATTTTTATTTACAATTAAATTATACCAATATTACTTATATTAAGCAATTCTCTAAACCAGAATAAAGATTTTTTAGTTTTGGAGTTTTCGGAGAAAACGGTGGCTACTATTCAGTACTACTATTTTCAGGGTTATATTCAATTTTTAATGGCAAATCAGTCATTGCATAATGCACAAATTGTTTTCCGAGTTCTGTGAGTTCGTATGAATCTTCATCGTCAAACGCGGAAGTAACAGGTTTTGGTCCCGATCCTTTCGGACGGCGTTGTGACGTTTTAGGAACAAAATTTCCATAGTAATCAACTTCGCGATGTTGCCTAATTACTCCGCCCGTACTCAAATCTCGAAAAAGTAATTTAAACAAATCAGCGTCAGCAGAATTTTCTGCGACTTCTGCTTTTCCTAAATCGCTCCAAACACCACCGCGAGAAACTCCGCGTGTTCCGTGTTTATAAATTACGGCGATAACTCTGAAATGAAGTTCAGAATACATTTTGAGCCAATCAATGAAAAGACGAATGACTTCGTCGCTTGTTATTGTTGAGGCAGCGGCGTTAGCAAGTATATTTCTGATGTAAGTTCTCTTGTCCTCACTTTCTGCTCCAGACCATTCTCGAAATGTTTTTTTCAAAAGCGATTGATATTCTTTACTTTCTAACCTTTTAGCAATTTCTTCATCGTGAATATCTAACCGAGCCATTATTTCAAGAATGGTCCTTTCCTTTTCCCTTATTTCGTCCTCAAGCATTTTTATCCAGTGACGAAAAAATTTATTTACTCGTTCTTGTTCATTTTCTGACCAAGCACCTGCCGCCGCAGAAAGTAAACCGCCAGCAAAAGGAACTACTCCTCCAACAACTTGCAAAGCGCCTCTGATTACTTTTGGAGTTGCACTTTCATTTATTATTTTTTCATCGTCTTCCTGCATAAATATAATTTAATCATTCTTCTTTTCTGGCTTCCAAACATCTAAAGTCTTTATTCCTATAGGAATATTATACTCGCTCATATATTTTTTTATATTCAATAAGGCATCGTCCTCATTTTTTCCCGATCGAATAGCTCTTTCTTTGACATTGTTTGTGCATTGCTCGGGATTATTTTCAAAAAATACCCATTCTATTTCGACTCCCAATTCCCAGCCATTTATGACAATCTCAGCCTCTTCCCTCGAAATTATTTTGCAAAAATCTATATCAGTAACGATACAATTTTTATTAAATTTTAAATAATTTATTAAATCACAATACCTACTACTAAAAGTAAAATCACTCTTATTCAAAATTGCATTGCCCTTAAAATCATCTAACACTTCGAATTCATTATCGCTGTTTATTTCTTCGACATATTTAGTTTTTCCAGAGCCAGGCAAACCAACAATAAAAATTAATTTTGACATCTAAATAAAATTATCGAGTTAGTTTTCTGGAAGATAAAGATCTCCCTGCTCCTTTATGAGTTGCACTAGTTTTTCATCGGAAAGAATATTACCCCTTTCATTATTCACTTCTTTAGTTTCGTCATTTCCTTCTTGCATTCCCTCAAAAAACATTTTATTTGCTTCAATCAAGGAAACTTCGAATTCCTTAGCTACTATTCCCATAGCTTCATCTTCCGTTTTTTGTCTTAAGTTGGCATCACTGCTTTCGAGAGATTTTTGATATTTGGCAGTTTCCCCTAATTCCATAAATCTTAAATAAATTTTTCTTGCTTTTGTAAAATTGGCCGTATCTAGTTTTGGATTTTGATAACCTAGCTCCGGAGTATATTTTATAGCGGTTCCGTTTAATGCTTTCATGTCTTCGTTAATAACTGACCATTGAGGATTATTTAAGCTCTCACCCACATTACTTCTATAAATAACAACGAATCTTTCTCCATCTTTTACAACAACCCATCTGCCATCTAAATCTATATATCCGCTTTGTTTCTGAAGTTTAAACACATCATATAATTTTGTGTCTAACTTAACTTCAAATTTTGAATTTCCCTCATTGATAGTCTTTTGAATTTTATACGCTTGAACCAAAGACAAAGCGCCTAATCTTTCTTCTTTGTATTTCATTTCCTCTGTTTTTTCGTCATTTTTAATATTACCTGCTTCTCCCTTTTTTTGGAAATCATTTGTTGCAGTATTATTTTGACAACCAGAAAAAATAACGACTAGGAATAGCGACAAAAATATAAACGACGCTGATTTTAATTTATTCATTGTATTTTTAGTTTAAAAATTTATTACTCTATAATTTTATCCTCCGAAAATAATCCTCCTCAATTCTTCTTTTTTCTTTTCATCAAATCTTGCGCGGAGCATAAGATTGACAAATTGAGGAGCGACCCAAAAGTTGGGTTCTTCTGTGAGAAGAAGGAATTCATCAAAAGTCACCAATTTAGTTTCAATTTTCTCACCTGCATCAAGATTAGGCTCTTGGATTTTTTTGCAATCTCTCGCGACGAAATAACAAATGTCATGCAAAATCTTTGCGCTAATCTTATGTTTCATAAATAAATTCCAATTATCAGATTGACAACCCGTTTCTTCAAGAAGTTCACGTTTAGCTTCTTCGAGAATATCATCCCCTTTGTCGGCTCGTCCGCTAACTAAGTTAATGTTTCCCTTACTATCGGGTTGATCTTGATTTTCGATTATAATTTTATCACCAACTGTTGCAATTATTTCAAGTGTTGGATAGCGCCAAATTTTTTCGAAAGTTTCAGTTGTTCCGTCAAACATTTTTTGCTCCCATTGCCACACTTCAAAAATAACCCCCTTAAAAACACACTTAGCATTTACCGGCAAACCCTCTCTCGGTTTTATTTTTTTCATTTCCATATTGTTACTTAACATATTACTTAACAAAAAATTATTTTATCCAAATTATACGTTTTTATTGTCCGATTTACCTCTCGATTGCCTTCTTTTTGAACTACCGAGGATTCCTCGGATGTTGCCCTCTCATTTAATTCCTTTTCCGAATAAACATTTTTTAGATGAAGAGCCACATTATCAATACTGCAATCAAAAAGTTCCGCCATTTGCTTTTGCGAAAGCCATGCAGTTTCACCATCGAGATTCACTTCGATCTTTGTTTTTCCGTCTTCAGCGTTATAAATTATAATTTTATTGTTTTTTTCCAGCATATTTTTATTTTTACTCTTGCTACAGTGATATTATAACATCCCTATAAAAAATTGCAAGCTTTTTATAGAAACTTTCATAGAAGCTTCTATTTTTATACCCTCATCCTATCATCATGAATGTAATTATTCAAGGCGATGAAACAGAACAGTTGACATTAAGCATTATTTTCAATAGAATAAGTATTAGTTGAATAAAGATTGAATTATAGCGGGGTAGAGCAGTCTGGTAGCTCGGGTGGCTCATAACCACCAGGTCGTTGGTTCGAATCCAACCCCCGCAACAAAAAACTTACATCAAACCAAACGCAGTAGGTTATTTGTTATGTTGGCAGGGTAGCTCAGTTGGTTAGAGCACAGCACTCATAACGCTGAGGTCGAGGGTTCGAATCTCTCCCCTGGTACAATCAAAATTTCGAATGACGAATTTTGAATTTCGAATCAATTTTTTAATGTTT